>NZ_JAMXRY010000001.1:0-212396 GCF_024124525.1 Halomonas sp. OfavH-34-E
CCCGCTGGCCCAGTGGCTGGTGGGCCTGGTACCGAAAAACCCCTTTGAGGCGCTGGCCGAGGCCAACCTGCTGCAGATCATCCTGGCCGCCGCCCTGGTCGGCGTGGCCGCCCGCCAGCTACCGGAACAGAGCCGGCCGCTGGTCTCGCTGCTGCAGAGCGGCTACGACGTGACCCTCAAGATCCTGTCGATGGTACTCAAGCTCGCCCCCATCGGTGTGTTCGCGCTGATCGCCTCGGTGGTGGCCACCCAGGGGTTCGACCTGCTGTTGAAGCTCGGCCTGTACGTGATCGGCCTGCTGGCGGCCATCGGCGCCATGGCGGTGTTCTATCTGGCCCTGCTGGCGATCACAGGTGCCCGCCCCCTGGCCTACCTGCGCCACTTCGGCGAGGCCCTGAGCTTTGCCCTTGGCACCGCCAGCTCCAACGCCACCCTGCCGATCGCCCTCAACAATGCCCGGGCCTACGGTGCACCACACCAGCTCAGCGCCTTCGCCCTGCCCTTCGGGACCGCCCTCAAACGTGACGGCGCCGCCGTGCTCCAGGGCTTCAATGCGCTCTTCGTGGCGCAGCTTTTCGGCGTCGAGGTGACCCTGACCCTGGCCGCCACCATCTTTACCACCGGCCTGCTGGTATCCTTCTCCACCGCTGGCGTGCCGGGCGCTGGCCTGGTGGCCATGAGCACCGTACTGTCGGCTGCAGGGCTGCCGCTGGAGGGCGTCGCCGTGGTCGCCGGCGTGGACCGCTTCACCGATGGCTTCCGCACCTCTCTGAACGTGATGGGCAATACCGCCAACGCCATGCTGCTGAGCCGTCTGGAGGGCCGCCACCATGCCGCCCACCCAGCCGCCCACCCAGACTCTGGCCAGACAGGCGCCAGCGAGGCAGGCCGCTAGACGATGAATCGACAGGGCCCGGCTGCGCAGGAGAGCCAGGCCCCACCTCGACCAGGTACTGATGATTCAGCGCCATGCTGATAGTCCAACGAGCACGGCCCCGTCACCTGATGACGGGGCCGTGCTCGTTGATGGTGTTGACGCTGAAGGACCGCTGTAGGCGCCACAAGGCGGCGCCGTCAGCAGTGGCGTCAGGAAGCGGTGGCGGGGCCGGTCTCGGCCGGGCGTGCGGGATCGCCGCTCCACTCGCTCCAGGAGCCGACATAGAGCCGCGGGGCCGGCAGACCCGCCAGGCGATAGGCGAGAATGTCATGGCAGGCGGTAACGCCGGAGCCGCAGTAGGCAATCACGCCAGGATCCTGCTGCGACGTCTGGGGCAGTTCTCTTGCTAAAGCCTCCGGCGACTTGAAGCGTCCATTGTCGTCGAGATTGAGGCTACAGGGGCGATTGACCGCACCAGGGATATGCCCGGCTCGGGGGTCCATCGGCTCGACCTCGCCGCGATAGCGCTCACCGGCCCGGGCGTCCACCTTCAGCGCCGCAGTCGACGC
The DNA here is from genome assembly GCF_024124525.1 of Halomonas sp. OfavH-34-E. Lineage (NCBI taxonomy): Bacteria > Pseudomonadati > Pseudomonadota > Gammaproteobacteria > Oceanospirillales > Halomonadaceae > Halomonas > Halomonas sp. OfavH-34-E. The sequence goes on from NZ_JAMXRY010000001.1 coordinate 1,447, forward strand.
CATCTCCTCGAGGACGACGAAACGACTGTCGTCGAATTCGGGTGCCCACTGCGACGGCGCAGGAGGTGCACCCTCCCCCACCTCCCAGTCACCATTGATGCCCTCCCAGGCGGCGAGGCCACCGTCGAGCAGGCGCACCCGCGGGTGGCCGGCCCACTCGCTCAGCATCCACCAGGCCCGTGCCGCCGCCAGCTGGCCGCCGGCATCATCGAGCACCACCACCTCGCGCTCAGGCGCAACGCCCAGCCGCTGAAGGGTCGCGGTGAAGTCGGCGTGGCTCGGCAACGGGTGTCGTCCGCCTGCCTCGGAGCCAACGTCCCTGGGTCCGGACAGGTCACGGTCCAGATCCAGGTGCAGACTGCCGGGAACATGGGCCTGACGCCACAGCGCCGCCCCGGCCTCGTGGTCGTTCAAGCGCACGCGGCAGTCCAAAACCAGCGGCGGGGTGTCGCCGTCAAGCGCGTGTCGCAGGCTATCGGCGTCGATCAAGGGATGGGTCATGACGAACTCCTTCTCATGTCAGAACACTGTCTGGTGGCGCAAGGCTTTATCGCTTCGGAGCCTTATCGTATCGAAGTGCTTTCGCGCGTCTCGACAAGTGGCCCGCGCCCTGATCAGGCGCTCGACAGCCGCTCGATCGGGGCGCGATGGGCGATCAGGCGGCGCTTGCCGGCACGATCGAAGCGCACCTCGATGACCGGATTGGCGGGGTCGCCTTCCACCAAGGCGACCTCACCGTCACCGAAGACGCCGTGGCGAATGCGCTCACCCACCTGGTAATGGCCATTGCCTGGCGCTCGCTCAAGCGCCTTGATCGGCAGCGGCTGCCCCAGGGCATTCAGATAGCGCCCCACCAGTGCCGGCTCGGCGACGCTCACCTCCTCGGGGTCGGCTCCGTCAGCGCATCGGTACAGCGCCCTGGCCACGGCGCTGGCGTCGCGGCAGGCGCTCTCCTGGATAAAGCGGCTGGGACGATGATCGCCACCATCGTGGAGGAGGACCAGACGTTCGATGGCCCGGGTGATGGCCACATAGTAGAGCCTGCGCTCTTCCTCGAGACGCTCGGGGGACAGGGGGTTGTCACGACTGTAGTGGGGAAAGTCCTCTTCATTGACCGCCCCCACCATCACCAGCGGCCACTCCAGGCCCTTGGCGCCATGGACGGTGTTGATCAACACCCCTTCGTCGCGGTTCTGCACCGGGCGCCGCAACAGCTCGATGAAGGTGGCGATGTCGCCGACCTCCCGAGCCTGCTCGATCAGGACATCGAGCAGGCGCACGTCCTCCTCGCCCTTGTCGCGGCGGGAGGCGGCGCGCTTGAGCACCTTTTCCGCCTCGACCTCCGCGACCACGTGCTCGAGCAGCGCGTCGGCGGACAGATGGGCAAGCTTCGGCAGCTCGCACAGCAGTTGCCAGCGACGCTTGAGGGTGCGCTTCTGGTGGGGCTTCAGTCGCGCCAGCAGCGCGTCGCTCGGCCCTGGCCAGGTCTGGGTGTCGGCCAGGCGCTGGACCAGGCTAGCGAGCACTTCACGTGGTACGAAGCAGGTCGGCTGGGCAAACATTGGCATCAGCGCGCCGGGGTCGCGCAGTTTCTCGGGCGACAGCGCCAGCGATAGATAGCCGGCCAGAGCCTCCACCAGCGGCAGGCGAAAGACGAAGCGATCCTCCCGGGCCAGGCGAAAGGGAATGCCCTCGCGCAATAGCGCCAGCTGCATCGGCACCGACAGGGTCCAGCTACGTACCAGCAGACAGGCTTCGTCGAGACGACGGCCGGCTTCCACCCAGCGCTTGAGTCCATCGAGGAAGGCACTGGCGCCCCGTGCCACCTTGAGCTCGGTACGCGGATTGGTGGGCGCCGCCAGACACAGCTGATCCGGGCGACGCGGGTTGCCGGCGATGGCATGATTGGCGGCCAGCGCCAAGGCGTGACCATGGCGAAAGGTGGTCGACAAGGGGTAGTCGGTGGCGGCACCGAAGATCCGGGTAAAGTTCTCGAGCATGGCCTCCGGGTGGGCGCCGCGCCATTCGTAGATGCACTGGTTGGCGTCACCCACCGCCATCACCGAGGCCTGGTCGCCGGCCAGCACCGCCAACAACCGCTGCTGAGCGGCATTGATGTCCTGATACTCGTCGATGATCACGTGGTCGAGGAAGCCCTGAACCCGCTGGCGCAGCGCGGGATCACCTTCGAGTGCCAGCAGCGGTCGATACAGCAGATCCGAATAGGTCATCACGCCGTGATCGGCCAGCAAGGTCTCGAGACACTGGTGGGCGACGACGAAGTGGCGAGTCCCCTCGCCGAGCTCGAGCCGCTCATACAGCAACTGGGGGTCGATCACCTCGGCCTTGACCAGCGAACAGAAGTGAGCGAGTTCCTCGATGCGATCGGGCTCGAGCGCGGCGTCGCGATCCTCGTCGACCTGGGCCAACGCCTCCAGGGTCGCCTGGCGCAGCAGTCGCTCCTGCTGCCAGTCTGCGGTCAGCAGTTCGCGCCGTGGCAGCGCGCCCCAGCGGGTCAGGCTCTGACTCAGGCGATGTCCGAGAGAGTGAAAGGTACGCACCTCCGGCAGTTCCATGCCGGGTTCGGCCATGGCCACCAGACGGCGCTGAAAGTCTTCCCGGGCGGCGCGGTTGAACATCAGCACCATCATGCGCCGGGCGCTGACTCCGTGGGACAGCAGGTGCAGCACCCTGGCCACCAGGGTGGTGGTCTTGCCCGCTCCGGCCACCGCCGCGACCCTGGCGTGGCCTGCCGGGTGGGCGACAACGCAGCGTTGTTCGGGCGTCAGCGCGAGCCGCTCCAATGCAGGTGAAGCCATCAGTGCGCGTCACCCTCCAGGCGTCCCAGCGGCTGCCACACGCCGTCGCTGGTAAGCCCCAGCTCGCCGCGCTCGGTGCACGCTTCGGCCTGCTCGACCAGACGGTAGAAGACGTTACGCCCGAGTCGAGCACTCACGCCATAGGGCAGGCACACCTGGGGCACCTCCTCGCCCGCCGGTGTCGTCGACAGTGATAGTCGATGCTGCTGCCCCAGGGCGATACGCTCGCCGACGTTGGTGGTCAGCCACCAGCGCTTGTCTACGTGGTCTTCTGGCTGGCCTTTTGACTGGCCTTCCAGCCGAGCGTCTGCCTGCTCGGCCTCCAATACCACGAAGGCGCTGTCCTCGACGCTGATCCGCCACTTTTCGATAGGCGTGACCAGGTAGTGGTGGCCGTCGTCCTCCCGTCGCAGGATGCGCGCAAAAAGGCGCACCAGCTCAGGACGCTGGATCGGACTGCCTTCGTGGATCCAGCGCCCGTCCCGGGCGATCACCAGGTCCATCTCGCCGCTCGGTTCGGGCTGCCAGTCAGACAAGGGCGGACGCTCACCAAGCTCGGCGATGCCGTTCAGGATGTGATCGAGTTGCATGGAGGCTACCTCGTCGAGTTATCGCTCAAGGCCCGGCCAACAGACCGGTGCCCGTGCCGACCGGGGCCATGGGCCCTGTTCACAACAAAGCCTGCTTCGCCCTGGTCCACAACGCCCGCTTAGCCCTGGTCCACAAAGCCCGCGTCGCGAAGGGCCTGCTTGAGGTCCTCCGGGGCGGCAGGCTGGGCCTTGGGAAACAGCCGGTAGAAGTTGGCGGTGGTCTGCATCGCCACCTCTTCCACGCTGATTCCTCGCTCGTCGGCGATGCACTGGGCCACGTCGACCACCCAGGCCGGCTCGTTGGGCTTGCCACGGTGCGGCACCGGCGCCAGATAGGGGCTGTCGGTCTCGATCAGCAGACGATCCAGCGGTACTTTTCTGGCCACCTCGCGCAGCGACTCGGCGGTGCGAAAGGTGACGATCCCCGACAAGGAGATATAAAAGCCCAGGCGCACCGCATCCCGCGCCATCTCGAGGTCCTCGGTGAAGCAGTGAAGTACCCCGCCGACCTCGGGATCGCTGTACTGACGAATCAGCGAGAGCGTGTCCTCCCTCGCTTCCCGGGTATGCACCACGATCGGCAGCGACAGCTCGGTGGCGGCCTGCAGATGGCGAGCGAAACGCTCGTGCTGCACCTCGGCGGGAACGCTGTCGTAATGATAGTCCAGTCCCGATTCACCGATGGCCACGGCGCCATGCTCCTTGGCGCAGGCGACAATCTCGGCAACGCCGGGTTCGTGCTCCACCTGATGCAGCGGATGCACCCCGGCGGAGATCACCACATCGTCGTGGGCCTGGCGAATTGCGGCCAGTTCGGGTACGCCGTCGAGGGTCACGCTGATGGCCAGGAACTGCTGGACGCCGCGCTCGCGGGCGGCGTCCAGGGCCCGCGACAGATCGCCGCCATGGGTATCAGGAGAAAGGCGATCGAGATGGCAGTGGGAATCGACGAACATGAAGATCTCTCGGGGCTTGAATACGGATGTCAGGGACGAATACCGGCGACGATGATCAGAGACGCCAGCGAGCCTCCGGGGAGGACGTCTGGGCACACGACGTCGCTCAGGAACGCAACAGGGCCGCCCAGCGGACCAGCCAGGCCTCGAGCACCAGTTGCGGGTTGGGATTGCCGCCTTCACTGAGCAACCGACGCTGCTCACGGGCGTAGTCGAGCAGGCGGAACCAGTCGCGCACCCGGCCATTTTTCACCGCCTGGCGATAGAGCGGTGCCAGGTCGGGGTTTCTGAGGCCTTCAGGCTCGCCGGAAAGGCCCAGGCGAATCAGATCCTCCAGCCAGGCGATACCGTACCACAGGATGGCATCGATGGCCTGGCGGTCCAGCCGGGCCGCCTCGGCCACCGGTTCGGCGCCACGTACCAGGGCGTCGAAGGTCTCGTGCAGCTGTTGACGCAGCGCCCGCGAGCCCGGCTCGGCCAGCTGTCGCGCTGCCAGCGGCAACCCACCGGCGGCTCGAAACCAGAAGCGTGCTTCGTCCTCGGAACCGAGTTCCTTCGACAGCCAGTCCAGGCAGTCTTCGAGTTCCGGCGGCTTGAGCGTCCACTGCTGGCAGCGCGAACGGATCGTCGGCAGCAGGTGGGACGGCATGTCGGAGACCAGCACGAACAGGGTGTCCTGCCCCGGCTCCTCCAGGCTCTTCAGCAGGGCGTTGGACGCGGCCACGTTCATCGCCTCGGCAGGACGGATCTCGATGACCCGGTGCCCACCCTGCTGAGCGGTCTGGGAGACGAAGCCATTGACCTGACGGATCGGGTCGATGCGAATCATCCGCTTGCCCTCCTCCGGCGCCACCCGAAGCAGGTCAGGATGGTAGCCCGAGGCCAGCATATGGCAACTGTGGCACTCACCGCAGGCGGTCTCGCCTGGGCGGGCACACAGGGCGCGGGCAATCAGTGCCTCGGCCAGGGACTGCTTGCCGAGCCCGCGGGGGCCCGACAGCAGCACGGCATGGGGCAGACGACCGGCGTCCATCAGCCGCACCAGTTCGTGCCAGCGCGGCGCCAACCAGGGCATCGGCGGCTGGGCGACGCTACTACTCACGTCCATTGCGCCACCCGCTCGTCCAGTACCCGCGTGATCCGCCGCTGCACCTCTTCGAGGCTGGCGTCAGCGTCGATCCTGACCATCCGCTGCGGTGCCTGCTCGGCCCGGGCCAGGTAGGCCAGGCGCACCCGCTCGAAAAAGTCGCGGCGCTCCTGCTCGAAGCGATCCTTGCGCGTGCCGGTGCGGTCCAGACGACCCGCCAGGCGACGCTCCGCCGCGTCCAGCGGCATGTCCAGCAACAGCGTCAGATCCGGCGTCAGTTCTCCCTGGACCAGACGTTCGAGCTGGACGATGCGCTCGAACGGCAGGCCTCGACCGCCACCCTGGTAGGCAAAGGTGGCGTCGGTGAAGCGGTCGCTGACCACCCAGGCGCCGCGCTCCAGGGCCGGGCGAATACGCTGGGCAAGATGCTGGGCCCGTGCCGCGAACACCAGCAGCAGCTCGGCGTCACTGTCCAGCGGCTCGTCGCTGGACGCCAGCAGCAGTTCGCGAATGGCCTCGGCCCGAGGCGTCCCGCCGGGCTCGCGGGTCTGTACCACCTCGATGCCACGCGCCTCGAGGGCGTCGACCACGAAGGCCAGGTTGGTGGACTTGCCGACGCCTTCTCCGCCCTCCAGGGTAATGAAGCGCCCGCGCGCGCCGGAGGTGGGCTCGGCCGGTTGTGTCTGCGTCATGGATACCACTCCTGGTTCGGGAGACGTCCGCGTCAACGGCGCCGAATATAACGATTGACGGCGTTATTGTGCTCACGCAGCGTGCGGGAGAAGTGGTGGGTGCCATCTCCCTTGGCGACGAAGTACAGGGTGTCGCCCTCCTCCGGGTCGACGGCGGCCTCCAGTGCAGCCCGCCCCGGCAATGCGATCGGGGTCGGCGGCAGGCCATCGATCACGTAGGTGTTGTAGGGGGTGGCTTCGCGCAGGTCGGCCCGAGTGATATTGCCCTCGAAGCGATCGCCCATGCCGTAGATCACCGTTGGATCGGTCTGCAGCCGCATCCCACGCTCCAGGCGGCGCTTGAACACCCCGGCAATCTGACGCCGCTCTTCGGGGGCGCCGGTCTCACGCTCGATCAGCGAGGCCATGATAAGCGCCTCGTACGGCGTATCGATGGGCAGATCCTCGGCGCGATCGGCCCACACCTCCTCGAGCAGGGCCTCCATGCTCTGATTGGCCTGGCGCAAAATCTCCAGATCCTCCACCCCCTTGTGGTAGGTGTAGGTATCGGGGAAGAAGCGCCCCTCCGGATGCTCGCCCTCGTGCCCCAGCGCCGTCATGATCTCGTCGTCGCTCATGTTGGCACTGGCGTGGGCCAGCTTCTCGGCCTCGGCCAGGGCCGCGCGCATCTGCTGGAAGGTCCAGCCCTCGGGAATGGTCACGCTGTAGGTGACCACCTCGGCGCTGGCGAGCTTATCGAGTACCTGCATGCCACTCATGCCTGGCTCCAGCGAGTACTCGCCGACCTTCAGCGACGGCACACGATCTGGCTCCACTCGCGTCAACAGCTTGAAGGCCCAGGCGTCGGCCAGCACACCCTGGGCCTCGAGATCATCCACCACCCGATTGAAACCGGCCCCGGGCGGCACCTCGTAGAGCATCGGTTCATCGAGGGTGATCGGGGCCTGCAGACGCGTCTGCCAATAGTGATAAGCGCCGTAGCCGCCAATAGCGGCAATGACGACAAGAGTGAGCAAGACCTTGAGCGCGGTGCGCATGGAAGTTCCTTAGTCTGGTCGCGCCGGCGCACGGCGCTTGTCTGAAGCGGTCAGAATAGTACGGCAAAGCGGATGCAGGCACCCCGGCTGGAAGCGCCCGGGTGACTCAGTCGGCCCCGGCATACCCCAGCAGGCGGTGGGCTCGGTGCTGAAAGGCGCGATGGACATCACTCAGCTCCCAGCCATGCTGGGGCTGCCCTTCGCTGTCGTCGAGTCGCGCGACCGGCCACACGCCCTGGACGCTGTTGCCAAGCCATAAAGCCTCGCAGGACGAAAGCTCGTCGGCCAGCAACGGCGCCTCCACCACCGCGCCCTGTTCCAGCAAGGCGGCTCGCAGGGTACCTGCCACGCCACACTGATCCAGCGGCGGGGTCGATACCTGTTCGGCGCCCCGGGCGAGAAAGAACACGTTCATGGCGGTGGCTTCGACAAGCTGGCCTCGATCATCCTCGAGAAGCCCCTCGGCGATGTCGGGATCCTGCCACTCCGCTCGTGCCAGCACGTTCTCGAGGCGGGCCAGATGCTTGATCCCTGCCAGCACGGGCTGGCGTGCCAGGCGCAGGCGGCAGCGACGCACCCTGACCCCGGCTGCCCAGCGCTGTTGATCGGGTGCGAAGCTCGACCATATCGCCTCGAGCCTGGGGTCTGAGGACGCCGGCGGCGCGTAGCCCCGCCCACCGCTGCCCCGGGTGTAGACCAGCTTGAGCACACCAAGCCCCGGCCCCGCGCCAGCGAGGGCGGATGCCAGGGCCTCTGTACGGGGCGGGGGCAGGTCGAGCACCCGGCAGCCGTTCAGCAGTCGTGCCAGGTGCTCAGACCACAACAGCGGCGTGCCGTCGCGCACCAGCACCGTCTCGAACAGGCCATCGCCGTAGGCCAGCCCCCGGTCACTCAGGGGCAATGTCGGCTCGGGCGGCCTATTCATCCATCAGGCCTTCTTGAACACCAGGGTGCCATTGGTGCCGCCGAAGCCGAAGGAGTTGGACAGGGTCACGTCGACCTTGGCATCGCGGGCGGTATGCGGCACGTAGTCAAGCACGCACCCTTCCTGGGGATTGTCCAGGTTGATGGTGGGCGGCAGCGCCTGATCACGAATCGCCAGGATGCTGAAGACCGCCTCCACCGCACCGGCGGCACCGAGCAGGTGGCCGATCATCGACTTGGTGGAGCTGACCGCGACGCTTTGGGCGGCGCTGCCCATGACCTTCTCCACCGCCCTGCTCTCGGCCAGGTCACCGGCGGCGGTCGAGGTGCCGTGGGCGTTGATGTAGTCGATCTCGCTGGCGTCGATGCCGGCGTCCTTGATCGCGTTGGCCATGGAGGCCGCCGCGCCGCGACCGTCTTCCGGCGGCAGGGTCATGTGGTAGGCATCATCGCTCATGCCGAAACCGATCAGCTCGGCGTAGATGGTCGCCCCACGTGCCTTGGCGTGTTCGTACTCTTCCAGCACCACCACGCCGGCGCCGTCGGACAGCACGAAGCCGTCGCGATCCTTGTCCCACGGGCGGCTGGCCGCCTGGGGATCGTCATTGCGGGTGGACAGTGCCCGCGCGGCGGAGAAGCCGCCCAGCCCCAACGGTGTGGTCGCCATCTCGGCACCGCCACAGACCATCACGTCGGCGTCGCCGTAAGCGATGGTGCGGGCGCTGTAGCCGATATTGTGGGTACCGGTGGTGCAGGCGGTGGTGATGGCGATATTGGGACCACGGAAGCCGTGCTGAATCGCCAGATTGCCCGAGATCATGTTGATGATGGAGCCGGGCACAAAGAACGGCGAGATACGCCGGGCGCCGCTCTTGTTGAGTGCGTTGTGGTTGTGCTCGATCATCGGCAGCCCACCGATTCCCGAGCCGATGGCCACGCCGATGCGATCGGCATTTTCCTCGGTGCACTCGATACCGGCGTCCTCGATGGCCTGAGCCCCCGCGGCAATACCGTACTGGATGAACAGGTCCATCTTCCTGGCATCCTTGGGGTTCAGGTAGGGGCTGATATCAAAGTCCTTCACCGAACCGCCGAAGCGCGTGTTGAAGCCGCTGACATCGAAGTGCTCGATGGGCGCCACACCGCTCTTGCCGGCCAGGATGCTGTCCCAGCTTTCCTTGACGGTGTTGCCCACCGGTGTGACCAGGCCGAGGCCCGTCACCACTACCCTTCTACGAGACATCAGCTTTCCTCCAGACATCCAAAAAGTTACGGCCCAACTGTGGAGGACCGTCGGTTGCGCGCATTATACCCGAGACACAGGCCGCTGTGCTCCCCCCGGCGCCGAGGCTTTACCGGGAACGCTGGCACAGGACCCTGCCTTCGAGGCCTGGACACGCAAAAGCCGCCCTGGCGAACCAGGACGGCTTCCGCGGGGATTGCATCCCCGCCTTTCAGCAAGCGGCCATCGCCGCCACCGGCAGACTGACTCGGAACACCGAGCCGGTCTTACTGGTTGGCGTTGACGTAGTCGATCGCTTCCTGAACGGTGGTAATCTTCTCGGCTTCTTCATCAGGAATTTCGGTATCGAATTCCTCTTCCAGCGCCATCACCAGCTCAACGGTGTCCAGGGAATCAGCGCCCAGGTCCTCGGTGAAGGAAGAGGAGTTCTGAATATCTTCTTCCTTGACGTTCAGGCGCTCTGCCACAACTTTCTTCACGCGCTCTTCGATGGTGCTCATTTAGACATACTCCAGTCGTTCACGTTAGCCGTTCTGATGACCAGCTGGTTAATTCCGCAAGTAAACTGCGGGGTAGTTTATAGACCCCTTCGGGTCGACGCAACACACGCAGGAAGCGCATTCAGCGCATGTTCATCCCGCCATTGACGTGCAGGGTTTCGCCAGTGATATAGGCTGCGCTATCGCTGGTCAAGAACCCGACCGCCGCGGCGATTTCCTCGGGCTGCCCCAGACGCGCCAGAGGCACCTGCCCCTTGAGCATCGTCTGCTGATCCTCGGACAGCGCCTGGGTCATGTCGGTGGCAATAAAGCCAGGCGCCACGGCGTTGACGGTGATGGCACGGGAGGCCACCTCGCGCGCCAGCGCCCGGGTGAAGCCTTCCATGCCCGCCTTGGCGGCAGCATAGTTGCTTTGGCCGGCGTTGCCCATGGTGGCGACCACCGAACTGACGGATACGATACGGCCCCAACGGGCCTTGCTCATGCCACGCAGGCACGCCTTGCTGAGGCGAAAGACCGACTTGAGGTTGGCGTCGAGTACACCATCCCACTCATCTTCCTTCATTCGCATCAGCAGATTGTCACGGGTGATACCGGCATTGTTGACCAGGATGGTCGGCGCACCAAACTCGTCATTGATCGACTTCAGCAGTGCTTCGACGCTGGTCGGATCGGTGACGTCGAGGCGGCGCCCTGCGCCCTGAAACCCCTGCTCCTTGAGGTCCGCATCGATGCGGTCGGCACCGGCATCGGTGGTGGCGGTGCCGATCACGATGCGACCCTGCCGCCCCAGCTCGTGGGCGATGGCACGGCCGATACCGCGGCTGGCCCCGGTAATCAGGGCGACTCTAGGCTCGGTTGTCATGGTCACTTCCATTGCTTCGTCGTTGTCGCCCGGCACAGCGCCGGGCCAGGAGGCTTTCGATCAGTTGATCTCGCGAGCCAGCTCAAGGGCGGCACTGAGACTGTCGGGATCATTCACCGCCAGTCCGCGACTGCCCCGGGCAATACGCTTGTTGAGGCCGGTGAGGACCTTGCCGGGCCCGCACTCGATGAACACCTCGGCACCGCCGTCGACCATCTTCTCGACGCAGGAGACCCAACGCACCGGCTGGTAGAGCTGCTCGATCAGACGAGTGCGCAGGGTGGCCACATCGGCATGGGCCTGGGCATCGACGTTCTGCACCACGGTATAGCGCGGCGCCTTGAGCTCGATATCACCAAGCGCCTGCTCCAGCCGCTCGGCGGCCGGCCGCATCAGGTCACAGTGGGAAGGCACCGATACCGGCAACGGCATCGCGCGCTTGGCCCCGGCCTCCTGACAGGCGGCGATGGCACGATCCACGGCGGCCTTGCTGCCGGCGATCACCACCTGCCCGGGAGCATTGTAGTTGACAGCAGAGACCACGTCCCCGTCGGCCGCCTTGGCGCAGGCCTGCTCGACGGCCGCGTCGTCCAGACCAAGAATCGCCGCCATGGCGCCCTGCCCGGCCGGCACGGCCTGCTGCATGGCTTCGCCGCGCAGGCGAACCAGACGGACCCCTTCCGCAAAGGAAAGCGCGCCGGCGCACACCATGGCGCTGTATTCGCCGAGACTATGGCCGGCCATGGCACCGGGGCGCGGGCCCTCGAGTTCCTGCCACACGCGCCAGATCGCCACGCTGGAGGCCAACAGTGCCGGCTGGGTGCAGGCGGTGGCATTGAGCGCCTCCGCAGGACCCTCCTGGACCACCTGCCACAGGTCGTAACCCAGAGCCTCCGAGGCCTCCTCGAAGGTCGTCCTCACCACGCTGTAGCGTTCGGCCAGATCGCGCAGCATGCCGACCTGTTGCGACCCCTGCCCAGGGAAGATAAGGGCAAGCGGTTGAGTCATCTTGATCACCTATAGCTCTTGTTGGCCATCATCCATATCCACACTGCCCCCTGACAAGGGACCGGAAGATGGACGACGATGGTCGAGCTCGGCCTCCAGCCGGCTCGGCAAGTCACGGCTGACCTCCTGGGAGGCGCGCTTCAGGGCGTAGTAAAAACCCTGAGCGTCACAGCTGCCATGACTCTTTATCACAATACCCGCCAGCCCCAGCAGGCTGGCGCCGTTGTAGCGAACCGGATCCAGTTCACTCTTCAATCGTCTGAGCGCCGGACGGGCCAGCATCCCCACCAGCCGACTCCCCCAGTGCGCCTCGAAGGTCGCCTGGACGCGACCGACCAGCATCTTGGCCAGGCCCTCGCTGGCCTTGAGCAGCACATTGCCGACAAAGCCGTCACAGACCACGACGTCCGCCTGACCGGCAAACACGCCATCGCCCTCGATAAAGCCAAGATAGTCGATCCCGGCCACCTGGCGCAGTGCCGCATCGGCCTGCTGTACCGCCAGGGAGCCCTTGGTCGACTCCACCCCAACGTTGAGCAGGGCAATCCGTGGAGCCGCCAGACCGTCGACGTGGCGCGCCATGATATCGCCCATCAGGGCGAAGTCCACCAGGCGCTCCGCCGACACATCCACATTGGCACCCAGATCAAGCAAATAGCAGCGTCCGTCGCCTCGCGTCGGAATCGCCGTACTGATGGCCGGGCGCGGCACGCCCGGCACCATGCCAAGGGCGCGGCGCGACAGCGCCATCAAGGCGCCAGTATTGCCGGAACTGACGCCGACATCGGCCTCACCCGCCGCCACACAGTCAAGCATGCGAGCCATGCTTGAAGCATGGCCTCGGCGCAGCGCCTGAGAGGCGCGCATATCGGCGGGAATGATATCGGGTGCGTCACACAGGTGCAGATGCGACGCCGCCGCGGCCAGAGGCCGCGGCAGGCGTGAAATCTCGTCATCCAGCAGGCCCGCAGGGCCAAACAGCTGAATGTCGAGCTGCGGGTCCTCGATGACTGCCCTGGCCGCCCCCGCCACGGTGGCGCGGGGACCCTTGTCCCCGCCCATGGCATCTACGGCAATCCGCATCCCGGCGGCCAGGCGCTATCGAGGCGTCGTCAACTTATACGTCGACGACCTTGCGACCGCGATAGAAACCGTCCGGGGAGACGTGGTGACGCAGGTGAGTGGTACCGGTCTCCTTGTCCTGGGACAGGGTCGGTGCACTCAGGGCGTCGTGGCTACGACGCATGCCGCGCTTGGAACGGGTCTTACGGTTCTGCTGAACTGCCATGGGAAATCACTCCACAAAAAATCGATCAGGTATCGGTGTTGCCCTTGAGGCGCTTGAGCACGTCAAAGGGACTGCCAGAGGGCGCTTCCGAGACTTCGGCATCCGCCCCGCTGCTCAGCTGGTCGCGCGAGACAGGACACTCTGACTCGTCGTGGTAGACCACCTGGGGCAGACTGAGGATAAGTTCATCCTCGACCACGCCCAGCAGGTCCAGCTGTTCATTCTCCACCAGCACCGGTTCATGGGTGCTCGGCAGATCGGCGGCCAGGTCGTCACTGCTGACGAGCCCGAGCAGGAAGTCGCTCGTGACATGTTGGGCCATGGGCTCGAGGCAGCGGCGACACGGCAGCTGCAGATCGGCCTCCAGGCGCCCCCGGATCACCCGACGCCCCTGAGCGTCGATGGCGAATTCCAGCCAGGCGCTGGCATCGCCCTGTTGAGCGCCGACCTCTTCGGTCAGGCGACTCATGTCGGCCAGCGCCACCAGGCCTTCGAGGTGTTCGGCTTGGGCGGCGAGCTTGTAGGGCTCGACCCGGCCGGGCAATCGTGAGGTCAACATAGGCGCGCAATGATAGGCACTCGCTCCGCCCCTGTCAAAGCCCTGTGCTCAATAGGTTACCATGTCCCGGAATCCGCTCGAACCCGGCGAGCACAACCTGCCCATAGCGGGCCTCCCCGACACGACTCCACACACGACAAGGAAAGACGCATGACCCCACTGGTGCTTGCCTCCAGCTCACCCTGGCGCCGCGAACTGCTTGAACGGCTGGGCCTGCCCTTCTCCTGGGCGAGCCCGGACATCGACGAGACCCGGCGCACGGACGAGACGCCCACATCACTGGTGCAGCGGCTGTCGCTGACCAAGGCCGAAGCGCTGGCCGACGCCTACTCGCGCCACCTGATCATCGGCTCCGACCAGGTAGCCCTGTTCGACGACCAGATCCTGGGCAAGCCCCACACCCAGGAGCGCGCCTGCGCACAACTGCGAGCCTTCTCGGGGCAGCGGGTGCGTTTTGTCACCGGACTGGCGCTGCTCGACACCGCCGAGCATCGCCATTGGGTCGGCTACCAGCACTATGACGTGGTCTTTCGCCGCCTCACCGACACCGAGATCAGCACCTACGTCGCCCGCGAGCAGCCGCTTCAGTGCGCTGGCAGCTTTCGCATGGAGGGCCTCGGCATCACCCTGTTCGAGCGCCTGGAGGGTGACGACCCGAACAGTCTGATCGGCCTCCCTCTGATTCTGCTGTGCCGGTGGCTGCGCGAGGCTGGCGCCGACCCCCTGGCGGCATCCGCCACCGATGTCGCGAACGGCGATCAGGGCAACTGATAACGCACCGGCGATGACGCCTGGGGCAGCCCCACCCACTGGGCCACGCCCACACCGAAGCGCCGAGCCAGGCGGTCGAAGGGGTCCTGGGATGGGGTGTAGTCCTTGATTCGCGGCTGGTCGAGCCATTCATGGGCCTCTTCGTCCAGGGTACCCAGGCGATCCACCAGGCCCAGCTCCAGCGCCTGCTCTCCGGTCCAGATCAGGCCGCTGAAGATCCGGGGATCATCGGCCAGGCGATCACCGCGCCCTGCCTTGACCGCATCGATGAACTGCTGATGGGTCGTATCCAGCACCTCTTGCCAGAACGCCTGCTGTTCGGGACGCATCTCGGAGAAGGGATCGAGAAAGGCCTTGTTGTCGCCTGCGGTGAAGACGCGCCGCTCCACACCCAGCTCATCGATGGCCCCTTCCAGCCCGAAGCCGGCGTAGATGACGCCGATAGAGCCGACCAGACTGGACGGCGCAGCGACAATCTCGTCCGCCGCAGACGCCATGTAATAGGCGCCGCTGGCCCCCAGGTCCTCGACCACCGCGACGATCGGCTTGTCGCCGCGCTCGCGCAGGGCCATCACCGCCTTGTAGACCCGCTGGGACTGCACCGGACTGCCGCCCGGACTGTTGATATGCAATACCACCGCGGCGCTATTGGGCGACTCCCAGGCGGCTTCGATACCTTCGATCAGGCGCTCGGCGTTGGCCGGCGACTCGCTATCGATCACACCGTCGACCTTGACCACCCCAAGATGCCTGGCCTGCTCTCGCTCATCGCCAGGCACCATCAGCAGTGCAAAGCCCACCAGCGCCGCCACTCCCAGCAGCAGCGCCAACCAGGCGAAACGAAAGAACAGCTTCCAGCGCCGACTGCGCCGCTGCTCGACCAGTACGCTCTGGATCCAGCGGTCCATGCTCTCGATCTGGGCAAGGCGCTGGCGCTCCCGCAATACTTCGGCGCTGTCGCCGGACGATTCAGCCGGCCCGCTGCCGCCGGACGATCCAACCGGCCCGCTGCCGCCGGACGATTCAGCCGGCCCGCTGCCACCGCCCGATCCAACCGGCCCGTTGCCGCCGGACGATTCAGCCGACCCGCTGCCACCGCTCTTGTCCGGCCCACTACCGCCGGCAGCCGCCGCTCCCTTGCCGCTGGAAGACGACATCTCCCCCTGGGTCCAGGGGTCATCCTTGGGGGTATCCGACATCCCACCACTCCTTGCAAGCCTGGCGACAACCAGGAATAGAAAACGATTTGCCAGACGATCGACGCGATTCAGCCAGCCAGGTGATCCAGCACCTGATCGAAGCGATCCGCCACCAGCAGCGGCTCACTGCGCGACAGCCGCTGCACATCGTGCACACCATACGAGACGGCGATGCGCGGCATGCCGATGGCACGCGCCATTTCCATATCGTACTCGGTATCGCCGATCATGACGGCGCGGGAGGCGTCGACGCCGCACTCTTCGAGCAGCTCGACCAGCATCAGGGGATCCGGCTTGGAACGCGTCTCGTCGGCGGTACGACTGGCACGAAAGAAGCGACCGGTGTCGCTCTGGCGGAAGATACGATCGAGCCCGCGACGGCTCTTGCCGGTGGCCACGGCCAGCGCCGAGGTCGAGGCCAGCGAGGCCAGCCCCGCCTCGACGCCGGGGTAGAAGGTGACCGGGGTGGCATCACCCTCGACGAAGTGCCAGGCATAGCGTGCCTTCAAACGCTCGGCCTGCTCCGGCTGGATACCCGGACACAGTGTGGCGATGGCTTCCGGCAGACCGAGACCGATGATATCGCGAATCTCGCCCTCCCCCAGCTCGCCCCACTCGGCCTCGCGGCCAGCCGCCTGCATGCAGGATACGATCCGGGCGATGGAATCCATCAGGGTGCCATCCCAGTCAAAGATGGTCAGGTCATAGCGCAAGAGACAACTCCTCGAGAGACGACGGCGTCCACGCCATCGCCCATGGATAAATGCCTCTTCCCCGATGATGGGTCACTCAAGCACGCAGGCCGGCTCGGCGCAGCATCAGAGAACCAGACGCCACCACTAGCAGTGACAGCGGCATGCGCCCGCCAGGGCTAGTCGGCCAGCCGAGTCACCACCCTGGCCTTGCCCTCCAGCGTCAGATGCACCGGACACAGGTCAGCGATGGCCAAGAGCTTGTCGCGGGCCTCCTGGTCGAGATCCCCCGTCAGGAAAAGGACACGTTCGAAGTGGTCGATTTTGCCACTGGTCGCCTCGCACTCGCCACAATCCTTGGCGTGAATCTTGTCATGGGAGACGTCCACGGTGACATCATCGAGCGGAAGCTTCTTGCGCCTGGCGTAGCTGCGCACGGTCATCGCCGTGCAGGAGCCGAGCGCCGCCGCCAGCAACTGGTACGGCGTAAAACCGAGATTGGTCCCACCGTAGGAAAGCGGCTCGTCGGCCTGCAGGTGGTGCGCACCCGCGACCACATCCTGACGAAAGCCTGCAGGATCGGCTTCGGATACTCGGGTGACGCCTTCAGGCGCTCCCGCGGGGGGCTTCGGCGCCTCCAGGCCCAGATAGCGCGACGCCCAGCCGACGATGACCTCGGCGGCGTACTCGGCGTCCTGGGGCCGGGTCAGCAGATGATCGGCGTCATCCAGCGAAACAAAGCTTCTGGGATGACGGGCGGCGGTGAAGATGGCCGAGGCGTTTTCGATCTCCACCGTTTCGTCGTTAGGCGCGTGCAGCACCAGCAGCGGACGCCCCAGGTTCTCGATGCGCTCGTGCTGACGCTGACTCTGGAGATCCTCGATAAAGGCCTTGCGGATGGTAAAGGGACGACCCGCCAGGACCAGCTCGGCCTCCCCTTCGCGTTCGATGACGTCGAGGTTCGAGCCGAAGTTATGCACCACATGAGCCGGGTCGTAAGGCGCCCCGACGGTGGCCACCGCCTTGACCCCGGGCAGTCGCTCGGCGGCGGCGATCACCGCCGCGCCGCCCAGCGAATGACCGACCAGCAGAGACGGCGACAGCCCACGCCCCTCGAGATGCTTGGCGGCGGCCACCAGGTCATCGACGTTGGAGCTGAAATGGGTATTGGCGAACTCACCCTCGGAATGACCAAGACCGGTGAAATCGAAGCGCAATACCGCCACGCCCCGCGACACCAGTCGTGCGGCGATACGCTTGGCGGCGAGGATATCCTTGGTACAGGTAAAGCAATGGGCGAAGATCGCCACCGCCTGGGGCTCACCCACCTCCGGCCGGTCGAACCTCGCCGCCAGCTGGTTGCCGTCGTGACCGGGAAACTGTTCTCTTTCGCTGATGACACGCATGACCGTCCTACCCTCCGAAGACTCATGGGCGCATCGCCGGCACAAACCGCCGATGCCTTACCTGAATCCTTGGCCGAGGACGATCGTTTGGCAACCTGGCTCGCCTGCCCGGCGCGGGCTCACCACGTCCGCCAGACACAGCGATTCACCCACACTTGCTCATTTAGCGCACTGTAATTTCAGTCTTTCTTGCCACAAGGCCGGCACCAGGCAAGGCCGCCGGCGACATCTTTCACTGTCGCCGCCGAGCCTTGTCGAGCACAGTTTCCAGGGCATCGTCGAGGGGAGCGCGAATCTGCACCGGCCGCTGACTGGTCGGCTCGGGGAAGGTCAGCGAGGCAGCATGCAGAAACAGGCGATCCAGCCCCAGTTCGCGACCGAGGCGAGCGCCCTCTCGGGTACCGTACTTGTCGTCGCCCAACAGCACGTGTCCGGCGTGGGCAGCGTGGACGCGAATCTGATGGGTACGCCCGGTGATCGGCTCCGCCTCCACCAGGGTTGCACCGGCAAAGGTCTCACGCACACCAAAGCGGGTCCGAGCCACCTTGCCCTGCGGATCGACCCTGACTCGACGCTCGCCGTTGCCGGCATCGTAGCGATCCAGGCGGGCACTGACGAAATCCCGACGGGCTGGCCAGCGGCCTGCCACCAGCGCCAGATACTGCTTGTTCATCTTGTGCTGCTTGAGTGACTGGTTCAGCGCAAGCAGCGCCGGCCGGGACTTGGCCAGCAGCAGACACCCTGAGGTATCCCGATCCAGCCGATGCACCAGCTCCAGGAAGTCCAGGTCCTCGCGCACCTGCCGCAGCGCCTCGATCAGTCCGATCTTGACACCACTGCCGCCGTGCACCGCCAGTCCCGACGGCTTGTTCAAGACCATCCAGTCTGGCCCTTCCAGCAGCACGCTGCCGGCCAGCAGATTACGCAGATTATCGCTGACCTCGCGCACTGCCTCCTGCGGTGCCAGCTTGAGCGGGGGAATACGCACCAGATCGCCAAGCGCCAGACGGGTATCCGCCTTGACCCGCTTCTTGTTCACGCGCACCTCACCCTTGCGCACGATGCGATACACCAGCGAACGGGGGGCGCCCTTGAGGCGACTCATCAGAAAATTGTCGACGCGCTGGCCGACCTGGCCTTCGGTCACTTCCACCCACTGCACTTCACGCCCTTCGGCCACGCTGTCACCCCACTCGAAACCCGCAATAAAGCGCCATTCTAGCGCAGCTTGTCGCCAATTGCTGACCCCTGGCATTGCTGTTATATTGCTTGTTCGCTCCCCGGGTCCGATTGACCCCTGCAAGCGCCTGCACGACTAGACACGCAGGCCCGAGCGAAACGTGACTGACACAGCGTTTGCCACAGAGGCCGCGACGACCCACAGAGGTCCCGCCGCCGATGTCAAGTGACAACACCGAGCCCGGCGCGCCCCACCCCAGCTGGATACCTTTCCGAAGGGATGGGGCGTCGCCGGGAGACGTACAACACCGTGCCGGAGGCCGGCAGCGGTGAATCGATGAATGCCAGGTGTTGGCGGTGACGGCAGGACCGGATGGGCAAGGCCCCACCGAGACACGTCCTCCCTCCGCCCCGTACTCAACATGATCATGCCGTGACGTTCCTGATGAAGTAACGTCGCGGCCGGGCGCAGCTTCCGCGACATGCGCTGAGCACAAGCACGCTGCACCAACGGTTCACCCTTGCCGTTGCCCATGGGCGCCCTCCGGCGCGCCCATATTGCGAGACAACATGAAACGGATGCTCATCAACGCGACCCAGCCCGAAGAGCTGCGTGTCGCCCTGGTGGATGGACAACGCCTGTACGACCTGGACATCGAATCCGGTGCCAGGGAACAGAAAAAAGCCAATATCTATCGCGGCAAGATCACCCGCGTGGAACCCTCCCTCGAAGCCGCCTTTGTCGATTTCGGCGCCGAACGCCACGGTTTTCTGCCCCTCAAGGAAATTGCTCGCGAGTACTTCGTCAAGGAGCCTTCCGGCCGCCCCAGCATCAAGGAAGTACTGAAGGAAGGTCAGGAAGTCATCGTTCAGGTCGACAAGGAAGAGCGTGGCAACAAGGGCGCTGCCCTGACCACCTTTGTCAGCCTGGCCGGCCGCTTCCTGGTGCTGATGCCCAACAACGCCCGCGCAGGCGGCATCTCGCGTCGCATCGAGGGCGAGGAACGCGCCCAGCTGAAGGAAGCCATGGGCCAGCTCAGCGTGCCCGACAAGATGGGCCTGATCGTGCGCACCGCCGGTATCGGTCGGTCGCCCGAAGAGCTGCAGTGGGACCTCGACTACCTGGTACAGGTGTGGGAATCCATCACCGAGGAAGCCGGCAAGCGCGCCGCCCCCTTCCTGATCTACCGCGAGTCCAATGTCATCATTCGCGCCATGCGCGACTACCTGCGCCAGGATATCGGCGAGGTACTGATCGACAGCCCCGAGGTGCACCAGGAGGCGCTGGCCTTCATTCGCCAGGTGATGCCGTCCTACCAGCAGAAGATCAAGCTTTACGCCGACGAGGTGCCGCTGTTCTCGCGCTTCCAGATCGAGTCGCAGATCGAGACCGCCTACGAGCGTGAAGTGAAGCTGCCCTCCGGCGGCTCCATCGTGATCGACCACACCGAGGCACTGGTGTCCATCGACATCAACTCGGCGCGAGCGACACGCGGCAGTGACATCGAAGAGACCGCGCTGCAGACCAATCTGGAGGCGGCCGACGAGATCGCTCGCCAGTTGCGCCTGCGTGACATCGGCGGCCTGGTGGTCATCGACTTCATCGACATGGGGCCAGCACGCAACCAGCGCGAGGTCGAAAACCGCGCTCGCGATGCCCTCAAGCTCGACCGCGCCCGGGTACAGATCGGCCGTATTTCGCGCTTTGGCCTGATGGAAATGTCGCGTCAGCGTCTGCGTCCGTCCCTCGGCGAAACCAGCGGCGTGGTATGCCCCCGCTGTGACGGCCAGGGCACCATCCGTGACGTGCGTTCGCTCTCGCTGTCGGTCATGCGCCTGATCGAAGAAGAGGCCATGAAGGAGCGCAGCGCTCAGATCCGCGCCATCCTGCCGGTGCCTGTCGCTACCTATCTGCTTAACGAGAAGCGCGCCATCCTGGCCGATATCGAGCGTCGCCAGGGCGTCCGCGTGGTCATCCTGCCAAGCCCGGACATGGACACCCCCCACTACGACGTCCAGCGTCTGCGCGACGACCACGTCGACGAGGAAGGCACCGCCAACGCCTCCAGTTTCGAGCTGTCCACCGACACCGAGGTCGGCAAGGAGCCCGACGCCGCCTTCGGCAAGCCGGTGCAACGCGCCGAAGCCGCGGTCAAGAGCGTGGTCCACAACGCTCCTGCCCCCGCTTCCTTGAGCCAGGAAGAGGCCGCCAGCGAGGACAAGCCCGCACAGCCGAGTCGCCAGCCCAGCGCTCAGGGCGCTCAAGCTGGTCGCCAGGCCTCGTCGTCCAGCCGCAGGCAGAGCAGCCCTCAGGCTAATCGCCAGCCAGGCCGTCAGAGCCCCGCAGAGTCTCGTCAGGCGGTTCAGAACGCCGGCCTGTTCGGTCGACTGGTCAAGGGCTTCGCTCGCTTCCTCGGCGGCGAGGAAGAAACCAGTAACGGCGCCGCGAGCGGCAGCCAAGGCTCGAGCAGCACACGCACTCAGTCCTCGAGTCGCGACGACAATGCTCAGCGCGGCGCCCAACAGCGCAGCGACAACGGCCAGCAGCGCGGTAGCGACACGCGCCAGCGCAATCGCCGTGGTGGCAGCCAGAACGGCCAGCGTCAGAGCAGCAACAGATCCAACCGTAGCGATGGCAACAGCCAGGACCGTCGCCAGCAGGATCGCCGCCAGCCGGCCGCCAAGAGCGACGGCCGCAGCGAGACTCGAAACGACGCACGCACCGACAGCAAGGCAGACACTCGAGCCGACAGAAATGACGGCAACGACAACCGCCAGCGCTCTCGCCGTGACGACAATCGTCAGCAGGACAACCGCCAGGCTGAAGGACGTCAGCAAGAGGGTCGTCAGCAAGAGGGTCGTCAACAGGAAAGCCGCCAGCCGGATAGCCGCAAGAGCGACGACAACAAGTCGCCCCGTTCGGCCAGCCGCGGTGAAACGCAGCAGGCAGATGCTGCCAGCAGCGATGCTGCCAAGGACAGCAAGCCCAAGCGCACCCGCAACAATCCGCGCAACCGCAGCCGCAAGCAGGCCATCAACCCCGAGGCGCTGAAAGAGCAGCAACGCCTGCAGGCGGAAGCGGCCGCGGCTCAGGAAGCTCAGCCCGAGGCGGGCCAGGCAAGCGCTACGGAAGCTACGGCCGAACAGACCCAGCCCGAAGCAAAAGCCGAAACAAAAGCCGAAGCCCCCAAGACTGACGCCAAGGCCGAGGCTCCCAAGGCTGACGACAAGCCCGTCGAGAAAGCTGCAGAGAAAGCCAAGCCAAAAGCCGAAGCCAAGGCCGAGACTTCCAAGGCTGACGACAAGGCCGACGTCAAAGCCGAAGCCCCCAAGGCGGATACCAAGCCCGTCGCCAACGCCGAGGCTCCCAAGTCGGACGACGCCAAGCCCGTAGAGAAAGACGAGCCGAAGACCGAAGCCAAGGCCGAGGCCGAGGCTCCCAAGGCTGACGCCCAGCCTGAAGCTGCAGCCAAGGCTCCCAAGGCTGACGCCCAGCCAGAAGCAGCAGCCAAAGCTCCCAAGGCTGACGCCCAGCCTGGAGAGAAAGCCGAAGCCAAGGCCGAGACTCCCAAGGCTGACGCGCAGCCTGCAGAGAAAGCCGTCGAGAAAGCTGCAGAGAAAGCCGTCGAGAAAGCCGAGCCGAAAGCCGAAGCCAAGGCCGAGGCTCCCAAGACTGAGGCCCCCAAGGCCGAGACGCCAAAGGCTGAGGCCCCCAAGGCCGAGACGCCAAAGGCTGACACCAGGCCTGCTGAGAAAGCTGCAGAGAAAGCCGAAGCCAAGGCTGAAGCCCTCAAGGCCGAGACTCCCAAGGCCGAGGCTCCCAAGACTGAGGCCCCCAAGGCCGAGACGCCCAAGGCTGACGCCCAACCTGCAGAGAAAGCCGTAGCGAAAGCTGCAGAGAAAGCGGAGGCACCCAAGGCCGATACCAAGGCGGAAGAGAAAGCCGAGGCGCCCAAGACTGACGCCAAGGCCGACGACGCCAAGACAGAAGCCAAGGCCGAAGACGACGCCTTGAGTGGCGCCACTGATGATGGCCAGGCGCCTCGCCGCCGTCGCCGTCGCCGGGCCCACAACGACCCGCGCGAGCGTCGCAAGCTCGAGGCCGAAAAGGCAAGTGACGGCCACAACAGCTGATCACTAGCCGGAAAGCAAAACGCCCGCGTCCAAGGACGCGGGCGTTTTCATTTATGCGCTTTCGATACTCACACAGCGCCTCCGGCGCCGGCAAGTCAGGTGCTGGCCAACTAATCAGGCCAGGCGCGGCTCTCGTTCGAGCGTCACACCGAAGCGTTCGGCGACCCGCGCCGACACCTGGTCGGCGAACGCCAGCAATTCCGTGGCATTGCCGCCACCGTGGTGCACCAGCACCAGCGCCTGACGATCGTGGACGCCAAAGTGACCCTGTCGCCAGCCCTTGAGGCCGCACTGATCGATCAGCCACCCCGCCGCCAGCTTTACCCGTCCGTCTTCCAGCTCATAGACCGGCATACCCGGATAGCTCTCGCGCAGTGCCCCGGCACGCGCAGCCTCGACCACAGGATTCTTGAAGAAGCTGCCGGCATTGCCGAGCTGCTCGGGGTCGGGCAGCTTCTCGCGGCGCACCTGGCAGACCGCCTCGGCCACCGCCAGAGGAGCGGGGCTCTCCCCCACCCGGGACGCCAGATCGCCGTAGCCAAGCTTCGGCGCGCCGTGACGGCTGACCCTCAAGGTGAGGTCGGTGATGATGACCTTGCCGTCCCACTCCCCCTTGAAGCGGCTCTCCCGATAGCCGAAGCCACAGGCACCAGCCGGCAAGCTTTCCACCGCACCACTGTCGCGATGGACCAGGGTCACCGACTCCAGCACATCGGCCAGTTCGACCCCATAGGCGCCGATGTTCTGTACCGGTGCCGCACCACAGTGCCCGGGTATCAGTGCCAGATTCTCGATGCCCCACCATCCCTTCGACGCCAGCGCCATGACCAGTCGATGCCAGTTGACCCCGGCACCGACATGCACCAGCGCATCCTGTCCGCGCCGCTCGACCCACCAGTAATCGAGCCGCGGTCGCAGCGTCATCCCCGGCAGATAGTCGGGCAGAATCAGATTGCTGCCGCCGGAGAGCAGGGTCAATCGGCGGTCTCCGACCTGCCTGATCAGGGAGGCGAGCTGATCACGACTGAAGACGTCTACGACCTCTTCGGCGACACAGGGCAGCCCCAGGGTATTGGCTCGGGTCAAGTCCTGATCGAGGCCTATGACGGGCCTCAAGACGACGCCCCCAGACGCTGCGACAAGGTGGCCACCAGGCCATCGGCGGCACGCTCGATCATCGCGTAGACGCCATCGAAACCGCCCTCGTAGTAGGGGTCCGGCACCGCAACGCCGGGCTCCCCGGCGAACTCCATCAAGAGGCCGATATGGGCCTGGCAATTCGCCGGCGCCTGGCGCTCGAGCACGCTCAAGTTGTCGGCGTCCATCGCCAGCAGGTAGTCACATGTTTCGAAATCGGCGGCCTCGAGCTGGCGACCGCGCAGCTTCGATAGATCGATTCCCCGCTTGCGCGCGGCCTGCTGGGCGCGGGCATCCGGTGGCTCACCCACGTGCCAGGGCCCGGTGCCGCAGGAATCCAGCACCACCCGGTCCGCCAGACCGTGCTCCTCGAGTCGCTGCCTCACTACCCCCTCGGCGGTGGGCGAGCGGCAGATATTGCCCAGACATACGAACAGTACCCGCATGCTTGTCTCCTGATCGTTGGCCTTCACTGGTCCGGCGACGTCTGCTGGCCGGCGAAATGGGCGCGAACCCGCTCAAGATCCTCGGTGGTGTCCACCCCGGCCCCGGGCGTCTGCTCGGCCAGCGCCACCTGGATGGCGTGCCCATAGTGCAGCGCACGCAACTGCTCGAGCTGTTCGAGCTGTTCGATGGGAGCCGGCAGCCACTGGCTGAAGGCCCGCAGAAAGCTCGCTCGATAGGCATAGAGGCCGATATGGCGTAGCCAGGCGTCGGTGGTGAGCAGCGCTGGCGGCTCACGAAAGCCCTCCCGGTCCCAGGGCATCGGGGCGCGAGAAAAGCTCAGCGCCCTGCCCGATGCGGCGCGGGTCACCTTGACCACATTGGGGTTGAACAAGGTGTCGACGTCGCCAATGGACTCGGCCAGGGTCGCGACCGAGGCGCCCTCGTCGCGCATCAGCCGCCCCGCCACCTGATCGATCAGTTCGGGCGGCAACAGCGGTTCGTCCCCCTGGACGTTGACCAGCACCGCCTCGTCCGGCAGCGCCAGGCGCTCGACCACCTCCGCCAGCCGATCGGTCCCGGTGGTATGGTCCTCGCGGGTCATCACCACCTCGGCGCCCAGCTCGAGCATCACGCTTTCGATGCGCGCATCGTCGGTGGCGATCACCACTCGACTCGCCGAGGAGCGCCGGGCCTGATCCCAGACCCGGGCGACCATGGGGCGGCCGGCGATATCTGCCAGCGGCTTTCCGGGCAGACGACTCGAGCCGTAACGCGCCGGTATGACAACGATAAAATCCTGCATCGGCTAGCGCTCCTTCACGTCTGGTCCGTGCTGGAGGCGCCCCGCCCGGGGTTGGTCTTGAGGGTCTCGTCGACCTCCATGACCCGCGCCTCCTCGACCAGCATCACTGGGATGCCGTCACGGATCGGATAGGCCAGGCCATCGAACTGGCAGCACAGCTCGCCGGCATCGCGGTCGTAGCGCAGCTTGCCCTGGCACTGGGGGCACACCAGCATCGCCAGTAGTTCCTTGTCCATCATCGTTTCTCCTGTTGAATTTGAGCCTTCGGCGGCAGTGCTCAGTCACTCTGCCGCTGCGCGATCCCGGTATCATGAGCGACCCGCGCATCGTCGGTGCCTCGCCAGGCGGACACACGCCGATCGAACCAGGCCACGAAGGACGCCTCGGGTCTAGCCTCTACATCCAGGGCCCAGCAATCGTCGGGAACAAAGCTTCGACACTTGACCGCATCCTTGGCGGTCATCACCACAGGTCGCTGGTCGCTGGTGGTCAGGTCGGCCGGGCTGAACCGGTGGTGGTCGGAAAAGGGGGCCGGTCGATGGGCGATCCCTAGCTCCGACAGGGTGGTAAAGAAACGCTCCGGATGACCGATCCCTGCCACCGCGGTGACCGGTGTGGCGAAGGGCAGCGGCGTCAGTGGACGCCGCTCGTCGTCACCGACCCTGCGCCAGCAGGCGGGCTCCAGTTGCATGGTGAAGCCGTCGGCGGCAAGCGCGCTCGACGATTCGCCGTTGACGATCAGTGCGTCGATGCGCTCCAGCCGCTCCAGCGGTTCGCGCAGCGGCCCTGCCGGTAGGCAGCGCCCATTGCCGAAGCCTCGCTTGGCGTCCACCACCACCACCTCGAGATCACGCCCCAGGGCATGGTGCTGAAGGCCGTCGTCGGTGACGATGACGTCACAACCGGCGTCGATCAGGCACTGGGCCCCACGCGGGCGGTCCGGGTCGACCACCACCGGCAGCCCGGTCTGATCGGCCAGCATTCGCGGCTCATCGCCGCTGGCCGCTACTGGTGTATCGTCGGCAAGGTGCAGGGGGTAGCCATCGGCCTTGCCACCGTAGCCCCGTGACAGAATCCCGGGGCGAAAGCCGCGTTCGGCCAGGTGCCGCCCCATCCAGGCGACCAGCGGCGACTTGCCGGTGCCGCCGAGAGTCAGGTTGCCGACCACGATGACGGGTACCGAAGCGCGCCACACCGGCTTGTCGCCACGCGCAAAGGCGTCGGCTCGCCGGCGTACCTCGCGGCGATAGAGCGCCTCCAGCGGCCGCAGGACGGCAAGCCAGGGAGCCCCACGATAGGCCGCCTCGAGCCAGCGCTGCCCAAGCCCCATCTACGCCTCCTGGAATTGCAGCTGGTGCAACGCGGCGTAGGCACCGCCATCGCGTTCCAGCAGCTCGGCGTGGGAGCCCTGCTCGATGATCTCGCCCTGCTCCATGACCAAGATGCGGTCGGCCCGTTCGATGGTCGACAGGCGGTGGGCGATGACCAGGGTGGTGCGGTCCTTGCAGACCTCTTCCAGGGCCGCCTGGATATGGCGCTCGGACTCGGTGTCCAGCGCCGAGGTCGCCTCGTCGAGGATCAGGATGGGAGCATCCTTGAAGATCGCCCGAGCGATCGCCATGCGCTGACGCTGACCACCGGAGAGCATCACGCCGTTGTCACCGACCAGCGCCTGGTAGCCGCCGGGCATGCGTTCGATGAACTCATGGGCATGGGCGGCGCGGGCCGCCGCCTCGATGTCAGCAGGATCGGCATCGGGGACCCCGTAGGCAATGTTCTCGGCGATGGTGGCGTTGAACAACGTCACCTGCTGGGACACCAGCGCAATCTGCTGTCGCAGCGCCGTCAGCTGGTACTCCTCGATGGGGGTGCCATCGATCAGGATACGCCCGCCCGTCGGTCGGTAGAAGCGCGGCAACAGGCTGACCAGGGTCGACTTGCCGCTGCCCGAACGGCCGACGATGGCCACCATCTCGCCCTTGCGCACGTCCAGGTCGATGCCCTTGAGCACCTCGGGCTGATCGTCTCCGTAGGCGAAGCGCACCTGTTCGAGCTGTATCCGCCCCTGCAGGCGCTCGGGCATCAGGGTTCCGGTGTCGCGTTCCTCAGGCTCGTCGAGCAGCCCGAACAGTTCACTGGAGGCAGCGATACCCTTCTGGATGGTGCCGTTGATCTCGCTGAGCGAGCGAATCGGCTTGGCCATCAGCGAGGCGGCGGTGATGAAGGCCACGAATTCGCCCGGCGTCATGTTGTCCATCAGCGCCGGTGACATGGCAAGCCACACCAGCAGCGCCAGCGACAGTGCCACCAGCATCTGGATGACCGGGGTGCTGGTGGCCTTGGTCAGGGCCTCCTTCAGGCTCTGGCGACGGTTGACTTCACTGGCGTCGTGGAAGCGCCCCATCTCGTATTTCTCGGCGCCGTGGGTACGCACCACGCGGTAGCCGGTCAAGGCCTCGGAGGCGACGTGGGTGACGTCCCCCATGGAGCGCTGGATGCGCTTGGAAATGCGCCGAAAGCGCTTGCTGGCGTAGCTCACCACGCCACCAATCAGCGGCGTCACGGCCATGAACAAGAGCGTCAGCATCCAGTTGGTCCACAGCAGATAGCCCAGCAGGCCGAGTACAAACAGGCCCTCCTGGAGGATTACCGTGATCGCCTTGGTGCCTGCGCCGGTCACCTGCTCCACATGGTAGGTCACCCGCGAAATCAGGTGGCCGGAAGAATGATTGTCAAAGAAGCGCCCCGGCAGCCGCAGCATATGGTTGAAGACGTCACAGCGCAGCGCGTGCACCATATTGCGTGCGACGTTGCTCATGAAGTAGGTACCAAGAAAGGTGCCGACCCCCCTGGCGCCGAACATGCCGACGACGAACAGCGGCAGAAACAGACGAAAGGCGGCGTCGGGATTCTGGATGCCATCGATCAGGCGCTTCATCATCTCGGCCAGGGCGGTACTGGACGCCGCGTAGATGGCGTAGCCGACCACGGCGACGAGAAAGGACTTCCAGAAGGGTTTGACGTAACCAAGAAGACGCTTGTAGAGCGTCCAGCCGGAGTATTCGATCACGTTGGCTCCAGTTGCGAGGGAATCGGTCCTGTCTGGCCGCCGCGGATGGTCCGGGTGGCGATCACCCGGACCCGCACGGCCGTCTGCCGCCGACAGCGGACGCGGCGTCGCTCCTGGCCGGCCGACACACAGGGCAGTGAGATTCAGTGCCGCGATTCTACCCCATGGCAGGGGCCTTCGACACCGCCACCAGTCAGACGGGGATGGATACCCTGCGCCGCCGCTATCCCGACCTGCGACAGGAGGATGTTCACTCGCCCATCCACAGCGGTGTCCATCAGGCAACTGCCGGCGCGTCGCAGGCGACGCACCACCTGGTCGGCAGGATGACCGAAGCCATTGTAGGCACCGCGGGAAATCACCGCCAGGCGGGGCGGCCTGGCCGTAACCAGGGCCTCGCCGGTGCTGTCCGCGCTGCCATGATGCCCCACCACCAGAACCGCAGGCGCCAGCGGCAAGCGCGGGATCAGGAAGCGCTCGACGCGTTTTCCCGCATCACCGGTAAGCAACACGCTGCCACCGGCGGTACTCACCAGCAGCACGCAGGAGCGATCATTGCTGCCATGCCCGGCAACGTCGCTTGCCGTTGCGCTGCCGGCCGAGGCAGGCGGCCACAGAAAGGTGAAGTCGACACCGTCCCAGCGCCAGCCCTCCCCGGCATGACAAGGGTGTCGCGGCGCGTGCGCCGACAGCGCCAGCGTCTCGCCCTCGGGGTGCCACCAGTGAGCCACCCGATGATCGCGCACCAGGCTGGCGACTCCTCCTGCGTGGTCCTGGTCGGCGTGGCTGATCACCACCTCGTCGAAGGCTTGCGGAGATGCCCAGATGGACGCCAGCGGCGTAAAGCCGGAGCGAAAGCGAGGACCGCTGTCGTACAGCAGTCGATGACGGGCGGTGATCAGCTCCACCATCAACCCCTGCCCCACGTCCCAGACCATCAGCCGCACCTCGCCCGGTCCGGGCCTGCCTCCGAAGGCCGGCATCATCGCCATGGCCGCAACAAGTGCCAGGACGCTTGCTGACCGCTGCCCGGCACCCAGGCCAGGCAGCAACAGCAGCGCGCCCAGGCCCAGCAGCAGAATGCCTAGCGTCCAGCGCCCTCCTTCTCGCAGTGACAGACCGGGTGACAGTTCGGCGAACATCCGCAACGACGCCAGCATCACCTCAAGGCCCGCTTCGAACAGCCACCAGCTCGCCATCGCCGCCTCAGACGACACCGTCGACAGCACCCAGCCCAGCATCCCCAGCGGCACCAGCACCAGCGTCACCAGGGGTACCGCGACCAGATTGGCCAAGGGGGCCAACGGCGCCACTTGGCCCAGGGCCAGCAGCACCAGGCCCGCCATGGGCAACGCCAGCAACAGCTGGGTGCGCAGCAGCACCGTCAAGGCGCCCTTGATGCCGGAGGTCGCCTGCCTGCCCTGCCACATCAGGATCAGCAGGGCCACAGCACCGAAGGACAGCCAAAGCCCGGGGCGCCACAGCGCCAGAGGATCCCACAGCACGACCACCGCCCAGGCCAGTGCCCAGCCCTGCCACGGCGAAGGAGAATGCCGCCCCCCGGCCACCCAAAGGGCGATAAGGACCATCACCAGTGCCCGCAGCGCCGGCGGTTCGGCGCCGACCAGCCAGACAAAGCTGGTGGTGGCCGTTGCGGCGGCCAGCCACGGCCAACGCAACAGCCGCCAGCGCCCCGGCTGAATCAACCGCGCTACCAGGCGCGACAGGGTCAGCGCCAGCGCTGCCACCAGGCCCACGTGCAGCCCGGACACCACCGCCAGATGGGTCGTCCCGGTGGCGTCGAGCAGCGCCCAGTCGTCGGCCTCGAGTCGCTCGCCACGCCCCAGGGTCAAGGCCGCCAGCCAGCGCTGCGTCGTCTCATGCAGCGGCTGGCCAGCGAGCTGTCGCAGTAACACTCGGCGTGGGTCCCGGGGTGCGGCGGCCAAGCGTTGCGGCGGCGGTTGTGCGATGACCGACCCGGTGGCGTGGATGCCTTCCCGCCACAGCCAGCGGCGATAGTCGAAGCGCCCGGGATTGGCGAGGCCACCAGGTGGGCGCAGTCGTACATTGATGCGCCAGCGCTCACCGACGGCCATCATCGTGTGCGCTGTTGCCGACGCGGTCCCGACCTCGCCGACCATGGTGCTATAGCGACTGACCCGTATCCGCTCGAGTCCCGAGCAGTCAGGCAGTCCGGCTTCCAGGGGACGGCAGCTCTCGACCCTCATGGTCAGACGCTGCAGGCCATCGCTCTGGCGACTTGCCAACACCCGCCCCTCGACCGTCAGCGGCACCCCGGCAAGCCCCGAGGGCAAGCGGGCCGCCTGCTGCTGCAACAGACAGCCAAGCACCCACAGCCCGGCCAGACACACCAGCAGCGGCGCCGTCCGGCGCAAGGCCAGTGATACCAGTGCCGCCGCTGTCAGCAGATTCAGGCCGAGGGCGGCCTCGGGCAGCGTCAGACCGACGCCTCCAAGGACGCAGCCCAAGGCCAGCGCCCATGCCAGCGAGAGAGAACAGGTGCCTTGCCAGAGGCGGCCTGACGGCCGACGCATCGATCGTTGCCAATCTTCGTCAGATTCCATCGCCCTCTCTCTGGAGCCCTGGAGCATTAGAGCCCTGGAGCCCTGGGGCCCTGGAGCCCGACAGCCCGTTGGCGGAGTCGCGCATGCCCATCGTTGGCCGACGTCATGGCAAGGGCGGCGGCTTGTATGGATAATAGCCACGCATCCGCAGCCTCGAGCTGATTCGCCATGCCGCGTCGACTACTCAAGCGCTATCTGCCCTCGCCGGACGCCCTGCGCCGGCAGCGCTCGCTACGCTTCATGGCGCACCTGATCGCCGACCCCGCCCTGTGGGTGCTGACGCGCCGCAGCGTGGCCAACGCCTTCAGCGTTGGCCTGTTCAGCGCGCTGCTGCCGATCCCGTGTCAGATGGTCGTCGCCGCCCTCGGCGCCCGCGTCGGACGCTGCAATCTGCCGCTGTCGGTGGCTCTGGTGTGGATCACCAACCCGCTGACGATGCCGATCATCTTCTACGCCAACTACTGTCTCGGCGCCTGGCTGATGCAACGCCCGGCGCTGGAGGCGCCCCACCGGCTGACCACCGACTGGCTGCAGTCCCAGTTGCTGGACATCCTGCCGTCCCTGCTGATCGGCTCGCTGGTGGCGGCGATCGCCGTGGGAGGCCTGGCCAACCTGGTGATACGCCTGCTGTGGCGCTGGCAGGTGGCACGCAGCTGGAAGGCACGCGCGCGCCGGCGACGCCGCAGGACCCAGCCGCACTGAACCAACCACACTGACTCAACCGCATCGACCCAGCCACACTGCCCCAGCCGCACTGACTCAGCCTGCGCAAAAGGCCCTGCTCGGCCCGGCGCCGTTCCCACTGGTCTGCCGAGAAAGCCCGGACAAGCAATCCCCTACGAAAGAAGGCCCCGATGCGATTGCATCGGGGCCTTCTTCTGGCTTCTTCTGGACGCTGCGAAAGACCTACTCGGCGTGCAGCTTGCCGTTGTCGAGTCTCAGCACGCGGTCCTGATGGGCGGCCAGGGCCGGGTCATGGGTGACGATGACGAAGGCGCAGCGAGCGCTGGCGGCAAGCTCATCCATCAGCGCCAGGATGCTGGCGGCGGTGTGCTTGTCGAGGTTGCCGGTGGGCTCGTCCATCAGCATCAGGCTGGGATCGGTGACCAAGGCCCTGGCGATCGCCGCACGCTGGCGCTCACCGCCGGACAGCTCGCCGGGCTTGTGTTCGGCCCTGGGGCCCAGCCCTACCTTGTCCAGCAGAGCACGCGCCTTGTCCTCGGCGTCACGCTTGCGGCTACCGCGAATGATCAACGGCAGCGCCACGTTCTCCAGCGCCGAGAACTCCGCCAGCAGATGGTGGAACTGGTAGACGAAGCCGATGTGGCGATTGCGGAAGCGCCCGATCTCGGCGTCGCCCATCTTGTGCAACACGGTGTCGGCCACCCGTACTTCGCCGGCGCTGGGGCTGTCGAGCCCACCGAGCAGGTTGAGCAGGGTGGTCTTGCCGGAGCCGGAACTGCCGACCACCGCGACTCGCTCGCCGGCGTGCACCTTGAGCTCGAGCTGGTCGAGCACCACCAGGTCGGCGGGTCCTTCGTCGTAGACCCGGGACAACTCGCGGCACTCGAGCATCAGGTCGTTGCCGGCGGGGGTCGACGCCTCGACACCAGGCTTGGCGATTACCGAATCATTCATAGCGCAGCACCTCGGCAGGCTGGACCCGCGCCGCGCGCCAGGCCGGATACAGGGTGGACAGGAAAGTCAGCACGAAGGCGGCCCCCACGATCTGATAGACATCGCTCCAGATCAGCTGGGACGGCAGGTCACTGATGAAGTAGACCCCCGCGTCGAGGAAGTGGATACCCAGGGTCGACTCGACGAAGGCAATGATATCGGACACCGTCAGCGCCAGCAGAATACCCAGCGCGACCCCGATGACGATACCGATCACCCCGATGGCGATACCCTGGACCATGAAGATGCCCATGATCGAACCCGGGGTGGCGCCTATGGTCCGCAGGATGGCGATGTCGGCGTGCTTGTCGGTCACCACCATCACCAGGGTCGAGACGATATTGAAGGCAGCCACGGCGATGATCACGGTCAGCAGCAGGCCGATCATGCGCTTTTCCATCTGGATCGCCTGGAACAGGTTGCCCCGGGTGAAGGTCCAGTCGTAGCCGCGATAGCCACCGCCCAGCTCATTGACGATGGCCTGGGTCTCCTGACCGGCCAGGAACAGATCGTCGAGCTCCAGACGCAGCCCGCCAATGCTGTCACCCATGCGCGCCAGGGTCTGCATGTCCTCGATGTTGGCGTAGGCCAGGTTGGCGTCCAGGTCGGCACCGACACTGAAGATGCCGCTGACGGTGAAGCGCTTGAGCCTGGGGAAGACGCCTGCCGGGGTGATCGAGGCCTCCGGCACCAACAGGGTCACGCTGTCCCCCACGTCGACGTTGAGGTTGTTGGCGAGGATGGAGCCGAGCACGATGTGCCACTCCCCTGCCTTGAGGTCGTCCAGCGAGCCTCGCGACATGTTCTCGTCGACGATCGACACCCGGCTCTCCCACTCGGGCTCGATGCCGTTGACCATGGCACCCTGATTGCGCCCGGCCACCGAGAACATGCCCTGCTGCTGGATATAGGGCGCCGCCCCGATGACATGTTCGCGCTGGGTCAGGCGCTCGGCCAGGGGCTGCCAGTCGGTCATCCCACCGGCCTGTTCGATCTGGGTGTGGGGCACCATGCCCAGCACCCGCTGGCGCAGCTCCCGGTCGAAGCCGTTCATCACCGAGAGCACCAGGATCAGCACCGCCACGCCCAGGGTAAGACCCAGCATGGAGGTCAGCGAGATGAACGAAATGAAGTGGTTGCGTCGCTTGGCTCGCACATAACGCAACCCGATCAGAAAGGGCAATCGATCAAGCATGGACTCGTTCCTTGTCGGCGGGCCGTCATGGTACGGTTTTTTGCGAGCGACTGCATCGCCACGGCAGAGGAATTGCGAGATCCTTGCATCTTCGATCACAGCCGCCTACATTTCGCCGTTTCTTGGCCCCAGGACATCACCCATGCCCCGCCTGCTACCCGAATGGCACCCTCAGGATGCCGTCCAGCTGACCTGGCCCCGCCGCGACAGCGACTGGGCGCCGACGCTGCCCGCCATCGAGGCGATGCTCGAGCAGCTCGCCCTGATCATCAGTCGTTATCAGAGCGTGATCATCGGGGTGCCCGACCGTGACACCGGCGAGGCGCTGTCAGGCCGCCTGCTGGCCCGAGGCGCGCCACCCGAGCGTCTGCGCCTGACCGTGGTCGACGCCGACGACACCTGGGCCCGGGACCATGGCCCGCTGGCGACCGGTGACGGCGACGGCGTTACCTTCCATGACCTCGGCTTCAACGGCTGGGGCGGCAAGTTTCCGGCCGATCGCGACAACACCCTGACCCGCCAGCTCAAGGATGCCGGCTTGATCGCCTGCCCGACAAGCGAGAGCGCGGTGATCATGGAGGGCGGCGCCCTGGAGACCGATGGCGAAGGGACGCTGCTGACCACCGAGGCCTGTCTGCTCAATCCCAACCGCAACCCCTCGATGTCGCGGGCCGATATCGAGACCTGGCTGGCCGAGACGCTGGGCATCCAACGGGTGCTGTGGCTCTGCCACGGACATCTCGAAGGCGACGATACCGACAGCCATATCGATACCCTGGCGCGCTTCTGTGATCCCCAGACCATCGCCTATGTGCGCTGCGATGATCCGAGCGACGCGCACTACGCCGAGCTCGCCGCCATGGAGCGCGAACTCAAGGCGCTGACCCGCGCCGACGGCTCGCCCTATCGCCTGGTACCGCTGCCCTGGCCTGGCGCCTGCCATGACGCCGAGGATGGCCACCGCCTGCCGGCCACCTACGCCAACTTCCTGATCATCAACGGGGCGGTGCTGGTGCCGGTCTACGGCGATCGTCACGACCTGGCGGCGCTCGACGCCCTGGCCGGGGCCTTCCCCGACCGGGATGTCATCCCGGTGGACGCCAGCGCCGCCATCGTTCAACACGGCAGCCTGCACTGCCTGACCATGCAGTGGCCCCAGGGGGCTCTCGCCGCCGCCACCACCACCGCCGAAGGAGACCGTCGATGACACGCCAATTGACCGTGGGCCTGGTCCAGCAACCCGCCTGGCCCGACAAGGCCAGAAGCCTTGACGCCAGTGAAGCGAGCATCCGCGATCTCGCCGGCCGCGGTGCCAGACTGGTGATGCTGCAGGAACTCCACGCCACCCACTACTTCTGTCAGTACGAGGATCCGGCCCTGTTCGACCTGGCGGAGCCGCTGGACGGGCCCACCGGCACACGACTGGCCGAACTCGCCGCAGAGCTCGACATCGTGCTGATGGGCTCGCTGTTCGAGCGCCGCGCGCCGGGCATCTATCACAACACGGCGGTGGTCTACGACGGCGCCAAGGGCGCGGTGGGTCACTACCGCAAGATGCATATCCCCGACGACCCGGGCTTCTACGAGAAGTTCTACTTCACCCCCGGAGATCATGACGCCTCTCTCGGACAAGGGTTCACCCCCATCGACACCTCGGTGGGCCGGCTCGGGGTACTGGTGTGCTGGGATCAGTGGTACCCGGAGGCCGCGCGCCTGATGGCCCTGGCCGGTGCCGAACTGCTGCTCTACCCCACCGCCATCGGCTGGGCGCCGGGCGACGACGACGCCGAGAAGACGCGCCAGAAGGACGCCTGGACGCTGATCCAGCGCAGCCACGCCGTGGCCAACGGTGTCCCGGTGCTGGTCGCCAACCGGGTGGGCCACGAGGAGGATCACTCGAAGGTCAGCGAGGGCATCGACTTCTGGGGCGGCAGCTTTGTCGCCGGGCCCCAGGGGGAGCTGCTGGCCCACGCCGGCACCGAGCCCGAGACCCTGCTGGTGACCCTGGATCTCGACCATGGCGAAAACGTGCGTCGGATATGGCCCTACCTGCGGGACCGGCGCATCGATGCCTATGGGGACCTGACCCGCCGCTACCGCGACTAGGGCTTGCCGCCAAAGAGCCGGGCTTCGTCGACTTCTCGCATAAAGCCCAGGGCTTGTACGAAAAGCGCCGACGCTCGTCGAGCTTGAGAACAGAGCCACGCGGCAATGGAACGACATGCCCCTGAACGCAAGAAACCCCGCCAGGTCTCCCTGGCGGGGTTTCTTGCATCTGGTAGCTAACGGCCGGTGCTGGCCCTTTTCGCCAATGCCCTAGCGCCAGAAGTCACGGATGGACGCGATCCCCTGGGCCCCCACGGCGCGGGCATGGCTGGCGTCGTGGCGCGTCATGCCACCCAGCGCGTAGACCGGCATGCCGGCGCGTTCGACCAGTTGCTGGAAGTCATGCCAGCCGATCGGTGCCACTTCCGGATGGGACGGAGTGGTGCGCAGCGGTGACAGGGTCACGAAGTCGCAGCCAATGGCGTGGGCCTGGTCGAGCTGGGCCTTGTCGTGGGTCGAGGCCGCCAACCACTTGGCCTCGGCGATGGGGCGACGCTCCAGGCCCATCAGCCGCTCGCTGGTCAGATGGATACCATCGGCATCGATCCGCTCGAGCAGCTCCGGTTCACCGTTGAGCATCAGCTTGGCACCGTAACGACGGCACAGCGCCAGGGCACGCTCCGCACGGGCCACGTAGGCGTCCTCGTCGAGGGTCTTGGCGCGCAGCTGAACCAGACGCACGC
Organism: Halomonas sp. OfavH-34-E; assembly: GCF_024124525.1. Taxonomy (NCBI): domain Bacteria; kingdom Pseudomonadati; phylum Pseudomonadota; class Gammaproteobacteria; order Oceanospirillales; family Halomonadaceae; genus Halomonas; species Halomonas sp. OfavH-34-E. Next base: position 38,098 of record NZ_JAMXRY010000001.1, read on the forward strand.
CATCTTCCTCGAGGGCCCGCTCGAGCTTGGCGTCAAAGGCGTCCTCGTCGGCTTCCTCGTCACTGATCAGGTATTCCGAGGGCAGCATCACCGCACGCAGGATCGGCAGGTTGGCGGCCGGGAAGGGATAGCCAATCAGCTCGCCCATGGGCACCCAGCGTACCGCCTGTCCTTCGCGACCGAAGGGCTCACCGGAGAAGTCCTTGACCTGCCAGACGTCGAGCAGAATGTGCTTGTCGGAGTACTCGTGGTGGATGCGAATCAGCGGTTGGGCGCGACGAATCTCGATGCCGAGTTCTTCGTGCAGCTCGCGCTTGAGCGCCTCAAGCCCGGTCTCGTAGGGCGCCAGCTTGCCACCGGGAAACTCCCAAAGGCCGCCGTGGTCCACATTGGAAGGACGCCGGGCCAGCAGCACTTCGTCACCGTTCGGGCTGATGATGGCGGCCGCCGCCACGTGCACCCTTCTCTTCACCATAGTGTTCATTCAACAATACCAGCTTCGGTTCGCGGGCCACGCCCGCACCAGTTTTCAGTCGGGAGGGCGATAAAAGTCGGCATAGGATACCGATTCGCTCGCCGAGATTCATCTGCCGCTGATGCATCGCCGATGGATCGGCTCCACCGCTACCCGCCGGACAGGCAAAAAAGACGACACAGGATACCGATTCACCGGCCGAGATTCATCTGCCGCCGACGAACCCATGCGGAATCAACTGCGGTAGTCGGCGTTGATCGATACATAGTCGTGGGACAGGTCGGAGGTCCACACCCGCGCGGCAGCGTCACCACGCCCCAGATCGATGGCAATGGTGATCTCTTCTGCCGCCATCACCGCACTGCCGGCGTCCTCACTGTAGCCCTCAGCACGCCCACCGTTCTCGACCAGGCGCACATCGCCCAGATCAATGGTCACCCGATCGACATCGAAGTCCTCGACCCGGGCACGCCCCACCGCAGCGAGGATACGCCCCCAATTGGCGTCACTGGCGTACAGCGCGGTCTTTACCAGCGGCGAATGGGCCACCGTAAAGGCCACCTCGCGCGCCTCCTCGACGCTCAGGGCACCGCTGACATTCAGGGTGACGAACTTGGTCGCACCCTCGCCGTCGCGAATGATCGCCTGGGCCAGCTCCACCAGCACCTCATCGAGGGCCTGACGAAATATCCGCTCGTCATCGTCATCGGCGAGTGCTGCGCCCTGGCCGGTGGCGATCAGCATGCAGGCGTCGTTGGTCGAGGTATCGGAGTCCACGGTGATGCTGTTGAACGAGCGCTTGACGCCCTCCCTGAGCAGGGCATCAAGACGCTCGGACTCGATCGCCGCGTCGGTGGCGACAAAACCCAGCATGGTGGCCATGTCGGGACGGATCATGCCCGACCCCTTGGCGATGCCATTGAGGGTGACAGTGCCCTGCTTGAGCGTCACCTGGCGGGTCGCGCCCTTGGTCCGGGTGTCGGTGGTGAGGATGCCTTCGGCCGCCCGAGCCCAGGCGTCGCCACCGTCGTCGAGCTGGTCGAGCGCCTCTGGCAGGCCACCGAGAAGTCGCTCCATCGGCAGCGGTTCGCCGATCACGCCGGTGGAGAACGGCAGCACCTGGTCGGCCGACACCTCGGCGAGTTCGGCCAGCGCCTGACAGGTGGCGTGGGCGTCGCGCATGCCGATCTCGCCGGTGCCGGCGTTGGCATTGCCGGTATTGATGACCAGGTAGCGAACCGCGTCGCCCGCGGCCAGATGCTGGCGGGCCACATGGACCGGCGCCGCGCAGAAGGCGTTGCGGGTAAAGGTGCCGGACACCCTGGCGCCCGGGGCCACCTCGATCACCACCAGATCACGCCGGCCCGGCTTCTTGATGCCCGCCATGGCACTGCCCAGGCGAACCCCGGGGATCGGCCCCATTGCCGGAAAAATGCTGTCACCGACTGCCATTGTTTTCTCCTTGCGTCAAAGACGACCCCAGGCCTTGAAGCCCGGGGTCGCCGTCGTCATGGGTTGCGAGGCTTGCTCAGCTGAGCTTGCCGCAGCACTGCTTGTACTTCTTGCCGGAGCCGCAGGGGCAGGGATCATTGCGGCCAACCTTGGGGGCGTCTCGACGCACCGGGCGCTGATCGGCAACCTCGTTGACGTGACGCTCGCCGCCCTCGTCGGCCATCTCGGCGTCCGTCGCGGCAGGTGCGTCGTGGCGACTGGCCGCCTGGGCGCTCTCGCGGGCCAGGGCCTCGCGACGCTGACGCTCCAGGGCGTCCACCTCCTCAGGGGCACGCACCTGCACGTGACTGAGGATACGGGTGACGTCGGCCTTGATATTGGTCAGCAGGTTCTGGAACAGCTCGAAGGATTCGCGCTTGTACTCCTGCTTCGGATTCTTCTGAGCGTAGCCACGCAGATGGATACCACGACGCAGATGGTCCATGGACTGCAGGTGTTCCTTCCAGCGGGTGTCCAGCACCTGCAGCATGACCTGCTTCTCGAAGCGCCGCATCAGCTCCTCGCCGGCGATGGCGACCTTGGCCTGGTAGGTCTCGCGATGCTGGGTCTGCAGGCGTTCGCGCAGCTGCTCCTCGTGGAAGCGCTCGTCCTCCTCGGCCCACTGCACCACCGGCGCGTCCAACTGGTACTCGCTCTTGAGGTGAGCCTCGAGCCCCGCCAGGTCCCACTGCTCGGGCAGGCTCTGGGGCGGCACGTAGGCACTGATGGCCTCGTCCAGCACCTCTTCACGAATGCCCATGACGTTGTCGGAGACGTCGCTGGCGGCCAGGATCTCGTTGCGCTGCTCGTAGATCACGCGACGCTGATCGTTGGCCACGTCATCGTACTCGAGCAGCTGCTTGCGGATATCGAAGTTGCGTCCCTCGACCTTCTTCTGAGCACGCTCGACGGCGTTGGACACCATCTTGTGCTCGATGGCCTCGCCCCGCTCCAGGCCAAGCGCCTGCATCAGCTTCTGCACCCGTTCGGAACCGAACAGACGCATCAGGTTGTCTTCCAGCGACAGGAAGAAGCGGGTCGAGCCCGGGTCGCCCTGGCGGCCACTACGACCACGCAGCTGATTGTCGATGCGCCGTGACTCATGGCGCTCGGAGCCGATGACGTGCAGACCACCGGCGGCCAGCACCGCCTCGTGGCGTTCGCGCCAGGCCTCCTTCAATGCCTCGACCTCGGCGTCGCTGGCGTTTTCCAGCTTGGCCGCTTCGGCCTCCCAGTTGCCGCCGAGCACGATATCGGTACCACGACCGGCCATGTTGGTCGCGATGGTCACCGCACCTGGGCGCCCGGCCTGGGCGATAACCTCGGCCTCGCGCTGGTGCTGCTTGGCGTTGAGCACGTTGAAGTCGATGCCCGCCTTGCGCATCAACTCGGCCAGGTATTCGGACGTCTCGATGGACGCGGTACCCACCAGCACCGGACGGCCGGCCTCGACCTGGACCTTGACGTCCTCGATGATCGCCTCGAACTTCTCTTCGGCGCTGAGGTAGACGAGGTCGTTCATGTCCTTGCGCGCCAGCGGCCTGTTGGTGGGGATGACCACCACATCGAGCCCGTAGATCTGACGGAATTCGAAGGCCTCGGTATCGGCGGTACCGGTCATCCCGGACAGCTTCTCGTACAGGCGGAAGTAGTTCTGGAAGGTGGTGGAGGCCAGGGTCTGGCTCTCGCGCTGGACGGTCACACCCTCCTTGGCTTCCACCGCCTGGTGCAGGCCCTCTGACCAGCGACGTCCCGGCATGGTACGCCCGGTGTGTTCGTCGACGATGACCACCTGTCCCTCGCTGACGATGTAGTCGACGTCAGGGTGGTACAGGTGGCGCGCACGCAGCGCCGAGTGCATATGCTGCAACAGGTTGAGGTTCTGGGCGGCGTAGAGCGAGTCGTCCTCGCCGAGCAGCCCCTGGGCGCGCATCAGCTCCTCGACCTTGTGGTGGCCGCGCTCGGTCACCTCGACCTGCTTCTGCTTCTCGTCGAGGGTGAAGTCGCCGCTTTCGGGATCTTCCTCGTCGGTGCAGGGGGTGAGCTCCCTGGCGAGCCGATCCACCACCTTGTACAGCTCGGTGTTCTCGTCCACCGCACCGGAGATGATCAGCGGCGTGCGCGCCTCATCGATAAGGATGGAGTCCACCTCGTCGACGATGGCAAAGTGCAGTTCCCGCTGAACCTTGTCTTCCAGCGAAAACGCCATGTTGTCGCGCAGGTAGTCGAAGCCGAACTCGTTGTTGGTGCCGTAGGTGATGTCGCAGGCGTAGGAGTCACGCTTCTCCTCGGAGGTCTGGCCGGAGTAGATCACGCCTACCGACAGGCCGAGGAACTCGTACAGGGGGCGCATCCAGTTGGCGTCACGCCGGGCCAGGTAGTCGTTGACCGTGACCACGTGCACGCCCTTGCCGGGCAAGGCGTTGAGGTACACCGCCAGGGTCGCGACCAGGGTCTTGCCCTCACCGGTCTTCATCTCGGCGATCCGGCCGCGGTTCAAGGTCATGCCGCCGATCAGCTGTACGTCGAAGTGACGCATGCCCATCACCCGCTTGCTGGCCTCGCGCACGGTGGCAAAGGCTTCGGGCAACAGGGCATCGAGCGACTCACCGGCCGCCAGACGCTCACGGAACTCAGCGGTGCGGGCGGCCAGCGCAGCGTCATCGAGGGCTTCGAGGCTCGGCTCGAGCTCATTGACGGCGCGAACCTGGCGGGACATGCGCTTGACGTCGCGGTCGTTCTTGGAGCCGACGACTTTACGCAGCAGAGAATTGATCATGAAACTTCCTGAAATCTGGAACCTGAAAAAGAGGCCGCCAGGCATTGGCGACCGTCACGCTTCATCGAATTCAGGCGATGTCAGGAGGACCCCGGCGAGACACCACGTCGAGGGCGGCCACCGGCACCAGTATCGGCGCCGACCAGGCCACCGACGGGGACGATGGTTTGGGCAGGGTCTTGAGGGGATGTCGGGCCAGCCGATGGCGGCAGGCCTTGAGCATGGTATGGGCCCGGATGACCGCCGGCGCCATGATGCAGATCTGCACCAGTCGCTCGGTGGCTCGAGGAGATTCGGCGGCGCTCAGGCTCGCCGGCAGCAGGCAGCCCACCAGCAGCCCTGCCAACCACCATCTGGCCACCCGACGGGCACGAGCCTCGCGGGGGCAGCAGCGATGTGGGTCGATGGCAGTCATGCTGTCGGGGAACTCCCTGGCGTGCTAGTCTCGGGCCGGCGCCATGCCGGCTGCCCATCACTCGAGCGGCCATCATGCAAACGGCCATGACACCTGCGTTCCACAGACGAACGCCGCCGAGCGACAAATTCATTGATCCTGGGGCATCCCAAGACACAAGCACATGAGTATAAAGGTTAAGCGGTTCCGCGCCCAGTCCATGACAGGGCTTCTTCAGGGCCGCGGCGAACTGGGCGGACTGATGCGCATGGCGCGCCTGATCGAGCGCGCTCAGGAGCATCTGCGCAATGAACTCTCGCCCACTCTGGCGGAACACCTGTTTGTCGGTGGCTTCCGTGACGGCCGTTTGACCCTGATCACCGATGGCGCAGCCTGGCTGACCCGTCTGCGCTACGAACAGCCGCGTCTGCTCGACTGCCTGCACCAGTTGCCGGAGTTCCAGGCGGTGACCGGCTTCCACCTCAAGGTACGCCCGGTGCGCCCGGCCAAGGTGGCGCCGCGCCAGGTAAGGCGCCTGCCCGCCCAGGCCGGTGACGAGCTCTCGAGCTGCGCCGCCGATGTCGAGGATCCGCGACTCAAGCGCGCCCTGGAGCGCCTGGCGGCCCACGCCGAGTCGCCTTCAGGGAAAGACGACGCCTAGCCCCATCGGCGCTCCCCGCGCATGAATCGCCGCTCCCGGGCCACTCACGGGGGTACCCACAAGGCAGCGCCGCGGCCTCCCGACCCTGCCCGCGCCGCTTGGTGACGCCGAACACGACGTGAACATGACGCGAATATGAAACCCCAGACAGCAGAACGCCGCCCCGAGGGGCGGCGTTCAAGCGAGTGATGGCCGAAGACAAGTTGCTACGGAAGACTGGCGATCTGCGGGGCTAACCTTGGCCTGGCCATCACCGAGGCTCGCATCACGCCATGGCCGGTGCCGCGTAGGAAATCGGCGCCGATTCGGCTTCGCTCTCGTAGGTCACGATCTCCCAGGCCTCGGGCTGCTCGATGAGCGCACGACACAGCTGGTTGTTCAGCGCGTGACCGGACTTCACGCCACGGAACTCGCCGATCAGGCTGTGACCGAGCTGGTAAAGGTCACCGATGGCGTCCAGCACCTTGTGCTTGACGAACTCGTCGTCGTAGCGCAGACCACCGTCGTTCACGATGCGGTAGTCGTCCACCACGATGGCATTGTCGAGGCTCCCACCAAGCGCCAGGTTGTTCGAGCGCAGGTACTCGAGATCACGCATGAAGCCGAAGGTCCGCGCGCGAGACACCTCCTTGACGAAGGACGTCGTGGAGAAGTCGACCATGGCGGTCTGCTTCTGGTCCTCGAACACCGGGTGATCGAAGTCGATGGCAAAGGAGACCTTGAAGCCCTGATGGGGCAGGAAGACGGCTTCCTTGTCGCCTTCGCTGACCTTGATCTCACGCTTGATGCGGATGAACTTCTTGGCCGCGCTCTGCTCCTGGATCCCGGCGGACTGGATCAGGAACACAAAGGGTCCGGCACTACCGTCCATGATCGGCACTTCGGGCGCGCTCACATCTACGTAGGCATTGTCGATGCCGAGACCCGCGAAGGCGGACATCAGGTGCTCCACGGTCGCGACCTTCTCACCATTCTGAGACAGGGCGGTGCAGAGAGTGGTGTCGGTCACATTCAACGCCTGGGCGGGAATGCGGACCTCCGGCTCGAGGTCGGTGCGCACGAACACAATGCCCGTGTCCACCGGCGCGGGGCGAAGCGTCAGGTAGACCTTCTTGCCGGAGTGCAGTCCCACGCCCGTGGCGCGGATGACATTCTTGAGGGTACGTTGTCTGATCATTGTGCAGTCGCCAGGCAGTCGTTGGTTATCAAACACCGTTCACTATAACACCAAACGGACGTTTCAACAAAAAAACATCGCCTTTCGATCCCTGCACCCCGGAAATTTCGCGCACTCTGCTCTCGATCAGTCCGCCTGACGCCGCAGGAAGGCGGGAATATCGAGATAATCGTCCAACTCCTGAGACTTGCGCTTCTCGGCCTGCGGTCGCGGTGATTCCTGCGCCTCTGGCTTGCTCGCTGCGGCCACACCGGCGCCGCCCTGGGCGCGATTGATCGCACTCTGCTGAGGACGCTGGCGCGCCTCGGGACGACGAACCTGCTGCTGCGCCGCCGGCTTCTGCTGGCGTGACACCTGATTGTCGAGACCCGCCGCGACCACGGTGACCCGCAGTTCGTCGGTCATGTCCATGTCGATGGAGGTACCCACGACGATGGTGGCGTCCTGGGAAGCGAACTCCTGCACCGTGGCGCCGACGTCGTTGAACTCACCGATCGACAGATCCGGCCCAGCGGTGATGTTGACCAGGATGCCGCGAGCGCCGTGCAGATCGATATCCTCGAGCAGCGGGCTGCGGATCGCCTTCTCGGCGGCCTCGCGTGCGCGATTTTCGCCGGTGGCACCACCGGTGCCCATCATCGCCATGCCCATCTCTGACATCACGGTGCGCACGTCGGCGAAGTCGACGTTGATGATGCCCGGGCTGGTGATCAGCTCGGCGATACCCTGTACGGCACCCAGCAGGACGTCATTGGCGGCGCTGAAGGCAGTCAGCAGTGTCGCGCTCTTGCCAAGCACGGACAGAAGCTTCTCGTTGGGAATGGTGATCAGCGAGTCGACATGCTCGGACAGCTCCTTCATGCCCTCTTCCGCTGCGCGCATGCGCTTGGGGCCTTCGAAGGGGAACGGGCGGGTGACCACCGCGACGGTCAGGATGCCCAGCTCCTTGGCGACCTGGGCGACCACCGGTGCCCCGCCGGTGCCGGTACCACCACCCATGCCGGCGGTGATGAAGACCATGTCGGCGCCACCGAGCAACTCGGCGATCCGCTCACGATCTTCCATCGCGGCCTGACGACCCACTTCGGGGTTGGCACCGGCGCCAAGCCCCTTGGTGATCTCGCTGCCGAGCTGCAACACGGTCTTGGCGGAGACGCGCTTGAGCGCCTGGGCATCGGTATTGGCGCAGATGAACTCCACCCCTTCGATGCTGCTCTCGACCATGTGATTGACGGCATTGCCGCCGCCGCCACCGACGCCGATGACCTTTATGACCGCGCTGCTTGAGGGCGCGCTATCTACGACTTCGAACATTTGCCCCGTCTCCTGAGCCGCTTGTGCGGCCCTTTCAGAAATTTCCTTTGAACCAGCCTTTGATCTTTTCCAGCGCCGGAGTCCTTTCCTCTGGTCCACGCCGGGAGACGTCCTCGCGTCTCGATTGCGACGAGATGGTGCCACCCTGCCCCTGGTGGACACGACCCTGACGGGCCTCATGTAGAGCGTAATGTAACAAACCGACACCCGTCGAATAAATCGGATTTCGCACCACGTCAGCCAGGCCCCTCACATTCTGCGGACAAGCGACCCTGACCGGCATGTGAAATATCTCTTCGGCAAGCTCCACCACACCTTCCATGCGTGATGTGCCACCGGTCAACACCACCCCTGCGGCGACCAGATCCTCAAAGCCGCTGCGGCGCAGTTCGTCGCGCACCAGGGTGAACAATTCCTCGTAACGCGGCTCAACCACTTCGGCCAGCGACTGTCGAGACAGGTCTCTGGCGGGACGGTCGCCGACACTCGGTACCTTGATCATTTCGTCGCTGGAAGCCAGCTGGGTCAGCGCACAGGCGTACTTGACCTTGATCTCCTCGGCATACTGAGCCGGGGTACGCAGCGCCATGGCGATATCGTTGGTGACCTGGTCACCGGCGATCGGTATCACCGCAGTGTGGCGAATGGCGCCCTCGGTGAATACCGCAATATCGGTGGTGCCCCCGCCAATGTCGACCATGCAGACGCCCAGCTCACGCTCATCCTCGGTCAGCACGGCATGACTGGAAGCCAGCTGCTCGAGGATGATGGCGTCGACGTCGAGCCCACAGCGACGCACGCACTTCTCGATGTTCTGTACCGCGTTGAGCGCGGCGGTCACCAGATGAACTCGCGCCTCCAGACGCACACCCGACATGCCCAGCGGCTCACGGATACCGCCCTGGGTGTCGATGGCGAACTCCTGGGGCAACACGTGCAGCACCCGCTGCCCTTCGGAAATGGCCCTGGCCCGCGCCGAGTCGATCACTCGCTCGATATCGGAAGGCGCAACTTCGCGCTCCTTGATCGCCACGACCCCATCGGAATTCATGGAACTGATATGACTGCCGGCAATGCCCACATAAACCGAATGTATGTCGCAACCGGCCATCAACTCAGCTTCTTCAACCGCACGCTGAATCGACTGGACCGTGGATTCGATATTGATCACCACTCCCTTCTTCATGCCACGGGAGGGATGAGAGCCGATACCGGCAATTTCGATACCACCATCGTCGGTGGGTTGCCCCACGATCGCGACGACCTTGGATGTTCCGATATCCAGCCCGACTACCATATTGGACACGTTGGATGGACCTGCCATGAGCCGGGAAATCTCCTTGAACGGATTCCGTTACCTCGGAACCTGCCTCTGTTATAAAAAAACCTGGGACGATTATAGGAACAATAGCGCTTGTTCGACCAGCCCGGGGCGTACATTCATTCCACGATACGGACACATTTAAACAAAAGAAACCGAGAAAACTTTGCCGATGGCCGGAAAAGTGTCGCCATATAATTCCGTTCTCGCGTCTGATCCATGCCGTCTTTTCGTTAACCGCGAGTCGCGGCCTCATCATCGACCGGCTCCGTCTCGCCATGCCAGGCCACGGCGACGCCGTTGGGGTAGCGCAGATCGATGTAGCGAATGTGCGACGCGACCTCACCCAGTTCACGCCGCCAGGCCGCCTCGAGGCGCCCGAGGCGGGCGTCCAGATCTCCACGGCCGAGCATGATCCAGACGCCGCTGTCCAGCTGAAAGCGCCAGGCGCCGCGGGCTTCCAGACGTAGCTGGTCGATCCCGAGCCCCATCTTGTCCAGCCGCTGCCCCAGGTCATCGAAGTAGGCCAGCACCTCGGGACCGGCGCCACCGGGTCCCGCCATATCCGGTAGTCCCATGGGCGGCTCCACCGGGGCATAGACAAAGGGCTCGCCATCGCCGTTGAGCAGTTGATCGTCGTTCCAGCGCGCCACCGGGCGCTGCTCCTCGAGCTCGAAGGTCAGTGCATTGGGCCACTCGCGACGAATACGCACCTCCTTGAGCCAGCCCACCTGCAATGCCTGCTCACGCAGCGCCTCCAGGTCCACCGACAGCCAGGTGCGGCCCCTGACCAGCGGCGCCAGCTGGCCCTTGAGATAGCTGGCGTCCACGTGGTGCAACTCACCACCGATGGACACCCGCTCGATGGGCCGATCCAGCCACAACCACAGCGCCTTGCCACCGGCGCCCACCAGGGCAGCCAGCAGCACGACGCCAAGCCAGGTGCCGCGCCTGGCCATCTCAGCCGCGCTCCCTGGCGGTATCGAGAATACGCAGGACCAGTTCGTCGAAGTCGATGCCTGCATGGGCCGCCGCCTGGGGCACCAGACTGTGATCTGTCATGCCGGGCACGGTATTGACCTCGAGCAGCCAGAACCGACCTTCAGCGTCGCGCATCACATCGACGCGGCCCCAGCCCTGACAGCCCACCGCTTCGAACGCCGCCAGGCACAGCTCGCCCAGCGCGGTCTCCTGCTCGGTATCCAGACCACAGGGCAGGTGGTAAAGCGTCTCGTTGGACAGGTACTTGGCCTCGTAGTCGTAGAAGCCGCTGGGCACCTCGACGCGAATGGCCGGCAGCGCGCTGTCGCCAAGTACCGACAAGGTAAATTCGTCTCCCGACACAAAACGCTCGGCCATCACCCGAGTATCGAAGGTGGCGGCCTCACGATAGGCGGTTTCGAGTTCATCACGGCTGTTGACGATGCTGATGCCGATGGTCGAACCTTCATGGACCGGCTTGACCACCAGCGGCAGACCCAGTCGGTCGGCCACCTCGTTCCAGTCGGCTTCGGGCGACAGCAGCACGCTCTCGGGCGTCGGCAGACCCAGGGTCTGCCACAGCGCCTTGGTCCTGAGCTTGTCCATGCCCAGCGCCGAGGCCAGAACACCGCTGCCGGTATAGGGGATTCCCGCCAGCTCAAGGGCCCCCTGCAGACAGCCGTCCTCCCCTCCCCTGCCGTGCAAGGCAATGAACACCAGATCGGGGTTCAGCGCCTGCAGCCCGGCAACGCCGCCCTCGGCAAGGTCATAGCCGGTCACTTCAAGGCCCTGGCGCTGACACGCCGCCAGCACGGCGGCACCGCTGTTCAGCGACACTTCTCGTTCGGCGCTATGGCCACCGTAGATGACCACCACATGGCCGTAGGACTGTACTTGTCGTGTCACAGGATCACCTCGTCGAACTGAAGCTGGGCATCCGCCAGACGCTGGGAGATGCCACCCACGTCACCGGCGCCCTGAGTAATCAGGATATCGCCGGGTCTGAGCACCTTGGCCAGCAGCGCCGGCAATTCCGCCTTGTCCTGAGCAAAGATCGGATCGACTTCGCCACGCTGACGGATGGAACCCGCCAGGCTGCGACCATCGGCGCCGGGCAGCGCGGCTTCGCCGGCACTGTAGACGTCGAGCAGTACCAGCGTATCGACGCCGGACAGCACCCTGACGAAGTCCTCGTAGAGATCGCGCGTGCGTGAGTAGCGATGGGGCTGGTAGACCATCACCAGCCGGCGCTCGGACCAGCCATCGCGCACCGCCTTGATGACCATCTCCACCTCGCGGGGGTGATGACCATAGTCGTCCACCAGCATCACCTCACCTTCACCGTTCGGCGCGGCGAAGTGACCGTGTACCTGGAAGCGACGGCCAACCCCGGCAAAGCTCGCGAGTCCCCGCAGAATCGCCTCGGCGTCGACCCCGGCGTCGCTGGCCACGGCGATCGCCGCCAGCGCATTGAGCGCATTGTGACGGCCCGGCATGGCCAGACTGACATCGAGATCCTCGAGGTTGCCGGGCCGCACTGCGGTAAAGCGGACTTCGCCGGCACTCTGGGTGAAGTTCTCGATGCGATAGTCGGCGTCGTCGGAGAAGCCGTAGGTGACGAACTGGCGATTGATGCGGTCGAGCAGGCCACGCACGTTGTCGTCATCGATGCACAGTATCGCCAGTCCGTAGAACGGCAGGTTATGCAGAAACTCGATGAAGGTGTGCTTGAGACGCTCGAAGTCGCCACCATAGGTGCTCATATGGTCGGCATCGATATTGGTGACGATGCTGACCATCGGCTGCAGGTGCAGAAAGGAGGCATCGGACTCGTCCGCCTCTGCCACCAGGTAGTCGCCCTGCCCAAGCTGGGCGTTGGTACCGGCGCTGGTCAGCTTGCCGCCGATGACGAAGGTCGGGTCCAGCCCGCCCTCGCCGAGCAGAGTGGCGGTCAGGCTGGTGGTGGTGGTCTTGCCATGGGTCCCGGCCACGGCGATGCCGTGACGGAAGCGCATCAGCTCGGCCAGCATCTCGGCGCGACGTACCACCGGCACGCGATGCTCGTGGGCCCACACAAGCTCCGGGTTGTCCGCGTCCACGGCGGTGGATACCACCACCACATCGGCACCGGCAGCGTGCTCGGCAGCGTGTCCGATGAACACCTGGGCGCCGCACTGTTCGAGTCGCGCCACCACCGACGAATGACGCAGATCGCTGCCGCTGACCTGGTAGCCCTGATTGGCCAGCACCTCGGCGATGCCGCACATGCCGGCGCCGCCGATGCCGACGAAGTGGATACGACGAATGCGCCGCATGCCGAGACCGGGCCTGGTGGCAGCGGATGAGCTCAGTTGGCCGGGGACCGGCCCTTGGGTCGAATTACTCAAAACCTGTCTCCATACAGCCCGCCACCAGCCGTTCCACAGCGTCAAGGTGGGCCTCGGCCCTTGCCTTGCTCGCCATGGCCGCCAGGGTGTCGGGCTCAAGCAAGGTCCCCAGGCGTTCGGCCAGGGACGTCGGATTCATGTCACGCTGCTGAATAAGCGCCGCGGCACCGGCACCGACCAGCGCCTGGGCGTTGGCCGTCTGATGATCATCCACGGCGTGGGGAAAGGGTACGAACAGCGCCGGCTTGGCCGCCGCCGCCAGCTCCGCCACGGTCAGCGCGCCGGAGCGACAGACCACCAGATCCGCCCAATCGTAGGCGTCGGCCATGTCAGCGATAAAGTCGCTGACCTCGGCGTCAACGCCGGCAGCCTGATAGCCCTCGCGGGTCGCCTGGTCCTTGTCTCTACCGGCCTGGTGGCGCACCTCGGGACGCGACTCGGGGGGTAGCTCGGCCAGCGCTCTGGGCATCTGCTGGTTAAGCGCCAGCGCCCCCAGGGAGCCGCCGACCACCAGCAGCCGCAGGCGTCGTCCGCGCATCTGGTCGGCCACGCGTGCACTCTCGCCGAGGGCGGCGATGTCATCCCTGACCGGATTGCCGACGACCTCGGCGCGGCCACCGAAGGCCTGGGGAAAGGCGGCGTAGACTCGCTTGGCCAGGTGCGACAGTGCACGATTGGTCAGCCCGGCCACGGCGTTCTGCTCGTGGATGACCAGCGGTCTGCCGCACAGTCGGGCGGCAAGCCCGCCGGGGCCGCTGGCAAAGCCTCCGAGCCCAACCACCAGCTGTGGGTCGAACTCGCGAATCACGCTTCTCGCCTGGCACACGGCGCGTCCAAGGCGCACCGGCGCCTTGAGCCAGCCCGCCAGACCGTTGCCCCTCAGGCCACTGATGGCGATCTGGTGAAGCACTATGCCGGCCTCGGGCACCAGGCGATTCTCGATACCTCTGGGGCTACCCAGCCACGCCACCTCGACGCCCTGCTGCTGCAATCCCCTGGCCAGCGACAGCGCCGGGATGACGTGCCCCCCGGTGCCGCCGGCCATGATCAGCGCTCGCCTTCCCTGTGTGTCACTCACGGCTTCACTCCTGCAGCCTTGGTTCTCCTGGGCGCTTCGCGGGCCTGGTCACGCCGCGCCGCCGGCGACTGCCGACGCTGGCGCTCGCGCGTCTCGATGTCCACCCGCAGCAACAACGCTACCATGATACAGCTCACCACCAGGCTCGACCCACCGTAGGACAACAGCGGCAGGGTCAACCCCTTGGTCGGCAACATGCCAGTACTCACCGCGATGTTGATAAAGGCCTGGGCGCCGATCACCAGGGCGATGCCATAGCTCAGGTAGGCGGCAAACGGTAGCCTCGCAAGCTCGGCCCGACGCCCAACCGCCATGGCCCGCCACACCAGCAGTGCGAACAGGCCGACCACCGCGATCGCGCCGACCATGCCGAGCTCTTCGGCGAGCACCGCAAAGACAAAGTCGGTGTGGGCCTCCGGCAGGTAGAACAGCTTCTGTACGCTGTTGCCGAGGCCCATGCCGATCAAGTGGCCGCGACCGAAGGCGATCAGCGCCTGGGTCAGCTGGTAACCGCTGGCGAACTGGTCCGCCCAGGGATCGATGAAACTTGTCAGTCTCGCCATGCGGTAAGGTTCGGCCACCGCCAGGATGGCACCCAGGGTTCCCACCAGCACGAACAACAGCAGAAAGCGCCCCCAGGGCGCCCCGGCCATCAGCAACATGCCCATGACGCAGCTGGTCATGACCACCACACCGCCGTAGTCGGGCTCGAGGATCAGCAGCACGGCCACCACTCCGACCACTACCAACGGGCGCAGAAAGGCCCCCCACTGACGCCTGACCTGTGGCAGAAAGCGCTCCAGATAGCCCGCCATGTAAGCGATCAAGCAGAGCTTGGCGACCTCCGAGGCCTGTAGATTGAAGGGCACCCCGGGGATCGACAGCCAGCGGCGGCTGCCGTTGACCTCGCGCCCCACCAGCAGTACCAGCAACAGCAGCACCAGTCCCACCACCAGCAACAGCGGGCCATTGGCCTTCCACCAGGCCAGGGGGACGCGCAGCGCCAGGCACCCCACGGTCAACCCGCCCAGCACGAAGATGCCGTGGCGAATACTGAAGTACCAGGCGTTGCCGGTCAGGCTCGACGCCACCTCGGTGGAGGCCGACGTCACCATCACCCAGCCGATCAGCAGAAGCGACAGAGTAGCCACCACCAGCCAGCCATCGAAGGCATGGTCGCGGGTGGAAAGACGCTCGCGCAGGGCACCGAGGCGCTGGCGAGATCGGGCGAGACGGCTCATGGCTTGGCTCCGCTGGAAAGATCCTGCACCCAGGCGCGAAAGGCGTCTCCCCTGGCCTGATAGTTGACGAACTGATCGAGACTGGCGCAGGCCGGTGACAGCAGCACCGCATCACCGGGCCTGGCCACCTCCCGTGCGCGACACATGGCGGTGTCCAGATCGTCGACGCGGGTGATGGCGACCGCGCCCTTCAGGGCCTGGGCCATCGCCTCGGCGTCGCGGCCGAACAGCACCACCTCACGGGCGTAGCGCGACAGGGGGGCGGCCAGCGGCGAGAAATCGGCACCCTTGCCGACACCGCCGGCCAGCAGTACCAGACGCCCATCCAGGGTCGGGCCGAGACCGGCGATGGCGGCCAGGGTCGCGCCCACATTAGTGCCCTTGGAGTCGTTGATCCAGTCGACGTCGTCGATGGTGGCGAGCCACTCGCTGCGGTGGGCAAGCCCGCTGAAACGTTCGAGCACCCGGGCCATGGCCTCCAGCGGAAAGCCCAGCCGCTGGCCCATGGCCAGGGCGGCCAGCGCATTGGCCTGGTGGTGACGGCCGCTCTGGCGCATGCGAGCCACCGGCAACAGCGGTTGGTCCGCGTGGAAGAACCAGGGCTCGCCCTGGTGCTCCACCACGCCCCAGTCGTCGCCGGATTGCGGCGCCGTCACGCCGAAGCGCGACAGTGCAGGCAACGCCTCGTCCGGCCAGGTCAGGGGGTCCTCGGCGTTGACCACCGCGTGCCTGGCACCACGAAAGATCGCGAGCTTGGCGCGGCGATAGCCGGCCATGTCGCCGTGGCGATCGAGGTGGTCCTCGCTGAGGTTAAGGAAGGCAGCACTGTCGGCCCCCAGACACGGGGTCGTCTCGAGCTGAAAGCTGGACAGCTCCAGCACAAAGAGATCCGCCTCGGGTTCCTGCACCAGCAGGTCCAGCGCCGGGGTACCGAGGTTACCCCCCACGGCCACCCGCCGCCCCGCCTCGCGGGCCATCTCGCCGACCAGGGTGGTCACGGTGGACTTGGCGTTGGCACCGGTGATAGCCGCCAGCGGCGCGCGACAGGCCCGCCGGAACAGCGCGATCTCACCCACCAGACGGGGCTCGCCGGTGTCTGGATCGATGCGCCTGGCCGGCGTCTCGAAGCACGCCTGATGGGGGTCGATGCCGGGGCTCAGGATCACCTCCCGCGCGTCGTCCAGCACCAATCCATCGAGCGGCCCCAGGCGCACCGGCACCCCCGGAAAGTCCGCCAGGAAGACGTCGAGTCCCGGCGGCGCCTCGCGGGTGTCCACCACCATGAAATCGCGGCCTTCACGCTTGAGATGGCGACAGATCGCCATCCCCGACAGGCCGAGCCCTACCACCACGCTCAGGTGGGCGGGCACGACATGGCGTTGCGGCAGTCGCACATCCTGACTGGCGTCCATGGCCACCTCAGCGGATCTTGAGGGTGGCCAGACCCAGCAGGACCAGCACCACGGTGATGATCCAGAAGCGCACGATCACGCGAGGCTCGGGCCAGCCCTTGAGCTCGAAGTGGTGATGCAGCGGCGCCATGCGGAAGATACGACGACCGGTCAGCTTGTAGGAGCCGACCTGCAGGATCACCGAGATGGTCTCCATGACGAAGACGCCACCCATGATGAACAGCACCACTTCCTGGCGCACGATCACCGCGACCACGCCCAGGGCCGCACCCAGCGCCAGGGCGCCGACGTCACCCATGAACACCTGGGCGGGATAGGTGTTGAACCACAGAAAGCCGAGTCCGGCGCCGGAAATGGTGGCGCAGAATACCGCCAGCTCGCCGGCACCGGGGATCATCGGAATCTGCAGGTACTCGGAGAATACCGCGTTGCCGCTGGCGTAGGCGAAGACGCCAAGGCCCATGGCGACCATCACCGTGGGCATGATCGCCAGGCCGTCGAGGCCGTCGGTCAGGTTGACTGCGTTGGAAGAGCCGACGATCACCAGGTAGGTCAGCAGGATGTAGAAGCCACCCAGTGGCAGCACGAAGTCCTTGAGCAGCGGCAGGATCAGGCTGGTTTCCACCGGCGAGGCAGCGGTCAGGTAGAGCACCACGGCAGCCCCCAGGCCGATCACCGACTGCCAGCAGTACTTCCAGCGAGCCGGCAGTCCGCGCGGGTTCTTTTCCACTACCTTGCGATAGTCGTCGACCCAGCCGATGGCGCCGAAGCCCAGCGTGACGACCAGCACCACCCACACATAATGGTTGGTCAGATCGCCCCACAGCAGGGTACTGACGGCCATGGCCATCAGGATCATGGCGCCGCCCATGGTCGGCGTACCGGCCTTGGACAGGTGGGACTGGGGACCGTCGTCGCGCACCGCCTGGCCGATCTGACGCTCCACCAGACGGCGGATCATCAGGGGGCCAAACCAAAGACACAGCACCAGCGCGGTGATGGTCGCCAGAATCATCCTCAGGGTGAGGTATCCAAAGACGTTGAAGGCGCTTTGATAGTTCGCCAACAATTCAGCCAGGAAAAGCAACATGTATCAGGTTCACCTTGAAACATCCGGCCGCAAGGCCGCCACGACGCCTTCCATCCCCGCGGCGCGGGAGCCCTTGACCAGCACGCTGGCCGCCTCGGGCAGATGTTGACGCACATGGCGGACCATCGCCGCCTGATCAGAAAAATGGTACCCGCCTTCGCCGAAGGCTCGGGCGGCGGTCTCGGCCGCCTCGCCCAGAGTACCGAGAAATGTGATGCCGCGTTCCCGCGCGTAGCGTCCGATCTCTGCGTGCAGATCGGCAGACGCTTCACCCAGCTCTCCCATGGCGCCGAGCAGGCACCAGTGCGGGCCGGGCAGTCCCAGCAGGGCGTCGATGGCCGCCTTCATCGCCCCCGGGTTGGCATTGTAGGTATCATCGAGCAGCCGCGCACCGCGTAACCCCTCCTCCACGGTCAGGCGTCCCGGCGTCGGCACCACCTCGCCAAGCCCCGCCACCACGTCGGCGGCGGGCAGTCCCATGGCCAGCGCCCCTGCCGCAGCCGCCAGGGCATTGGACACGTTGTGACGGCCCATCAGCGGCAGCTCGACACGCCCCAGCACCTGAGCGTCGAAAGTCAGCGTGAAAGCATAGCGCCCGAGCGTATCGCAGACCAGCTCCCCGGCATGGAGGCGCGCCTCGGGCGTCAGTCCGAAATCGATCACCTCACGGGGCGACGCCAGACTCTGCCACAGCGAGAAGTAACGGTCGTCACGGTTGAGTACGGCGACGCCCTCGGGGCCGAGTCCGCCGAGAATCTCCCCCTTGGCCTGGGCGATGCGCCCCATGCCACCGAACTCGCCGACGTGGGCCCCGGTGACATTGGTGATGATGGCGACCTGGGGTTCGGCCAGCGCTACCGTCCAGGCGATCTCGCCCAGGTGATTGGCGCCGAGCTCCACCACGGCTCTCTGGTGATCCGAGGCAAGCGCCAGCAGCGTCAAGGGCGCGCCGATATCGTTGTTGAGGTTGCCGTGGGTGGCGAGGGTCTCGCCCTGACGAGCCAGCAATGTCGCCAGCATCTGCTTGACCGTGGTCTTGCCACTGTTGCCGGTTACCGCCACCAGCGGACCGCCCCAGGCCCGGCGCCGCTCGCGGGCCAGCAGCCCCAGCGCCATGCGGGTATCCCCCACCACCAACTGGGGCAAGGGATCGTCCACCGGGTGCTCGACCACCGCCGCCACGGCACCGCCTTCGCGGGCCTTGGCAATAAAGTCATGGGCATCGAAGCGCTCGCCCTTCAAGGCCACGAACAGCGTGTCCGCCGCCACCCGACGGGTGTCGGTGACGATGGCGGCTATCGGCGAGTTGGAAAGCCCCTGAAGGCCGCGGCCCTCTTCATCGACACCCAGCGCCCGGCACACCGACCCCAGCGACGCGAGCCCTGGCGCGCTCATTGGTCCCGCCCCTGTCGACGCTGGTCCAGGGCGGCTTCGGCCTCGGCCAGGTCGGAGAAGTCGTGGCGCACGCCCTGAATCTCCTGGTAGGCCTCGTGCCCCTTGCCGGCGATCAGAATCACGTCATCGGCGCTCGCCTCGGCGATGGTACGGGCGATGGCGTCACCGCGCCCGGCGATGTTCCATGCCTGCTGGCGGGCCTGGCCCTCCAGCCCCGCGAGCATCGCCTGGCGAATGGCGTCCGGGTCCTCGCTTCTGGGGTTGTCGTCGGTGATCACCAAGCGATCGGCCTGGCCTGCTGCCGCCTGGGCCATCAGCGGGCGCTTGCCGCTATCGCGATCACCGCCGCAGCCGACCAGGCACCACAGCGCCCCGCGTCCGGGCAGGTGGGCGCGAAGCGCCGCCAGGGCGTTGTCCAGCGCATCCGGCGTGTGGGCGTAGTCGATCACCACGGTGGGAGCCCCGGGCCGCGTCAACGCCTGCATCCGTCCCGGCACCGGCGTCAGGGTCGCGGCGGCAGTCACCAGCTCGTCGATGCCGACACCCAGACCGTAGAGGGTGGCCATGGCCAGCAGGACGTTGTCGAGATTGAAGCGACCAAGCAGCGGCAACACCACCACCTTCTCGCCTTCCGGCGTGGCGATCAGCGCACGCTGCCCACCGACGTCGGGCTCGACATCCAGCACCCTGAGCGAGACGGCATCGTCTTCACCACAGGCCAGCACCCGGGTGCCCTCGCCGATGCCCGCCAGCATCAGGCGGGCCAGGGGATCGTCGCCATTGACCACGGCCAGACTGATCTCCGGGCGCTTGAACAGCTTCGCCTTGGAGGCGGCGTAGGCGATCATGCTGCCGTGATAGTCGAGGTGGTCGCGGCTCAGGTTGGTAAATACCGCGGCAGTGAAGCGACAGCCCGCCACCCGCTCCTGCTCCAGGGCGTGACTGGAAACTTCCATGGCTACCCGAGTGATGCCCTGGTCGGCGAGCTCACCCAGCTGGCGCTGCAGCGCCAGTGGCTCGGGGGTGGTCAGCATGCCCTGGGTCAAGGCACCCGGGCGACCGTGACCCAGGGTACCGATCAGGCCACAGTCGCTGCCCGTCGCGCGGGACAGCTCGGCAATATAGTGGGTCACCGAACTCTTGCCGTTGGTGCCGGTGACACCGATCAGCTCGAGCCCATCGGGCACCTGATACAGGTTGCGCGCGAGCTCGCCGAGTCGGGCGCGCAGCCCGGGCAGCCACAGCACGCGACCATCGACCCGCGGCGGGGCATCTTGCGGACCTTCCGCCAGCACCAGGCAGGCGCCGGCATCCAGTGCCTTGTCGATGTAGTCGCGGCCATCGGCGGCGACGCCGGGGATCGCGACAAAGGTCGCGCCGGGCGACACCTCGCGGCTGTCGGTAGTGAGCCAGGTCGCCACCTCGCCGGCGACCGCGGCGTTCGGCGCAAGCTCACTCCAGAACTGGGTCAGCACGTCGTCAAGACGCGCCAGGGATAAGGTCATGGCGGATTCCGTCGCCTTCTGCGTCATGGGCTGTCGCCCTCCTGTTCGGGGCGATCCGGCGGTACGTCGAGGATGCGCAGGGCACTGCCCGCCACCCGCGAGAACACCGGGGCAGCGATGGCGCCGCCGTAGTAGGCGTCGCCCCGGGGATGGTCGATCATTACTACGGTGATGATGCGCGGGTCGGAGACCGGGGTAATCCCGACAAACAACGACCGGTAGGCGTTCTGCTCGTAGCCCCCGCTGCCGCTCTTGCGCACGGTGCCGGTCTTGCCGGCCACACTGTAGCCGGGCACCAGCGCGCGTCGGGCGCCGGTGCCTGGAGCCACCACCTCATCCATCATGGCCAGGACGCGGTCGGCGACCTCGGGCTCGATGACCGGCTCGCCCTGGGCGGCGCGGTTGAGGCGCAGCAGCGACGGCGGCAGGCGTTCGCCATGATTGGCGATGGAGGTATAGGCACTGGCCAGCTGCAAGGCGGTGACCGACAGACCGTAACCGTAGGACAGCGCGGCCCACTGACTGCTCGACCACACCGCCGGCGCCGGCATGTTGCCGGTGGCCTCTCCGGGGAAGCCGGTGCCCGGGGCCTGGCCGAAGCCCAGCGCGCGGTAGCGATCTGGCACCACCGGGTCGTCGAGCTGCAGGGTCAGCTTGGCCATGCCGATATTCGAGGACTTGCGCAGGATCCCGGCCAGGGTCAACTCGCCATTGTTGGAGACGTCGCGGATGGTGTAGCGGTCGATTCGCATCCAGCCAGGCGACGTATCCACCACGGTGTCACGTGGAAAGCGACCGGTCTCGAGCAGCGCCGACATGGCCAGCGGCTTCATCACCGAGCCCGGTTCGAACACGTCGACCATGGCCCGGTTGCGCAGCCCCTGGGGGTCCAGGCCGGCGCGATTATTGGGGTTGTAAGAGGGCTGGTTGGCCATCGCCAGGACCTCGCCGCTGCGCGCGTCCATCATCACCAGTACGCCGCCGTCGGCGTCGTTTTCATCCACGGCAGCCTTGAGCTCACGGTAGGCCATGTACTGCAGGCGCTGGTCGATGGAAAGCGTCAGGTTGCCGCCTGGCTCTGCCTCCTGCAGCACCTCCAGGTCGCGCACCAGACGTCCACGGCGATCCTTGAGCACGCGGCGCTTGCCGGGCTCACCGGACAGGTAGGATTGATAGGCCAGCTCGAGTCCTTCCTGGCCCTGGTCATCGACGTTGGTGACCCCCAGCAACTGGGCGGTCACCTCGCCGGCAGGATAGTAGCGCTTGTACTCTTCCCGGGCGTGGACGCCAGGCACCCGCAACTTGAGCACTTCCTCGGCCTGGGCCGGGGTCATGCGCCGACGCAGGTACATGAATTCACGTTCGCTGTAACGCGCGATGCGCTCGTTGAGGGCATCGAGGTCCTGGCCCAACGCCTGGGCCAGACGCAACCGCTGGATGTCGTCAGCGGGCAGGTCCTGGGGGTTGGCCCACAGCGTCACCACCGGGGTCGAGATCGCCAGAGGTTCGCCGTGACGATCGGTGATCATGCCCCGGTGGGCGGGGATCGGATCGGTTCTGAGGGTACGGGCGTCCCCCTGCACCTGAAGAAAGTTTCGATCGATGACGTGAAGATCGACGATCCGTCCGGCCAGCAGACCCAGGCCCAGCAGGATCAGCGTCATCATCACCACGTAGCGCGCCCGCCCCATCGGTTCCATCGGTGGCGGGCGGCGAGGTGTCACGCCCCGGGGAAGTTCCGCGGTCATGGCGTGATCACCTCGATGTCATGGATATCGGGCAACCGCATCTCCAGACGCTCCACCGCCAGGCGTTCGACACGCGACGGCGTCGACCAGGCGCTCTCCTCCAGCAGCAACTGCCCCCACTCCGTCTGCAACTGCTGCTGTTCACGCTCCAGCTCCTGGAGCCGAGCATACTGCTGGCGAGTCTGGTGACTGACGCTGATCACCGCCAGCGCCGACACCAGGCATGCCAGCAGCAGGGCCACCACCAGCAAAAGGCGTGGCGACATGGTGCGCGGCAGCGGCCAGCCAAAGGCGTTGATATCCAGTCGTCCTTGAGCCATGGAAGGTCCTCAGTAGCGCTTGCGCGCCATGCGCATGACGGCGCTGCGGGAGCGTGGATTGGCCTCGACCTCTTCGGCGCTGGCCTTCATCGCCTTGCCCAGTGACTCCAGCCGTCGCGCGATCTGATCGTCGCGTAGCGGTATACCCCGGGGCACCTGGGTATCGCCCTTGACGTGATCGCGGATAAATCGCTTCACCCGTCGATCCTCCAGCGAGTGGAAGCTGATCACCACCAGATGCCCGCCGGGCGCCAGTGCCTCCAGCGCGGCCTCCAGCGCCTGATCGAGCTGATCGAGCTCACCGTTGACCTCGATACGCATGGCCTGAAACACACGAGTGGCGGGATGCTTGCCCTTCTCCCAGGCGGGATGGGCGGCCTTGACCACCTCGGCAAGATCGGCCGTGCGGGTGAAAGGCCGTTCCTGGCGCCGAGCGATGATGGCCCGCGCCAGCCGACGAGCGTAGCGCTCTTCGCCGTAACGCTTGAACACCGAAGCCATCTCGGCCTCGCCCACACGCGCAATCCACTGGGCCGCGCTCTCGCCCTGGGTCGGGTCCATGCGCATGTCCAGCGGGCCATCGCGTAGAAAGCTGAAACCGCGATCGGGATCGTCAAGCTGAGGGGAGGACACGCCAATGTCGAGCAGGATACCGGACAGCTTGCCATCCAGGCCGTGATCGCGGGCAACCTCTCTCAGCCGCGCAAACTCGGCACGTTCGATGGTAAAGCGCGGGTCGTCGATGCTGGCCGCCTCGGCGATCGCCTGGGGGTCGCGATCAAGGGCCAGCAGGCCACCGTCTTGTGCAAGGCGGGAAAGGATGGCGCGGGAATGACCGCCTCGTCCGAAGGTGCCATCCAGATATACGCCGGCGGGATCATGCACCAGGGCGTCGACGGCACCGTCGAGCAGGACGCTTTCATGAGCGAAGCCGCGCACGGAGGATTCAGGGGAAGGTGACGGCATGCGGGTCTCGTTCGACGGCGGTGTTCCTACGCGCGGCCAGCCGTCAGCGCCGTCAGCGGTGGAAAACCCTCACGCCACTGGACTCCTGGCCGCACAAACTCGTGATCGCGCCGCTCGAGCCAGGCCCGAGCGCGCAAGAAAAATGGGGAGTCGGCCGATAAGCCGGGTTCTGTCGAGGACAGTCATTCCTCTAGGAGCAGTGTCACCACTGCCCTCAAGCAACCTACCCGAACCCAGCGCGGGCCACGCCAACGGGTTCCTATTTGGTCTTGCTCCGAGTGGGGTTTACCGTGCCACGCACTGTTGCCAGGCGCGCGGTGCGCTCTTACCGCACCCTTTCACCCTTGCCGGCCTCCCGAGGGAGACGTAGGCGGTCTACTCTCTGCTGCACTTTCCGTCGGCTCACGCCGCCCAGGGGTTACCTGGCACTCCGCCCTATGGAGCCCGGACTTTCCTCCCCCGCATCAAGCGGCGGCGACTGTCTGGCCAACTCCCGCGGCAAGCATACCAGTGCCCTGCCACCCCCTCAATCCCCGCCTCGCCGTGACGGGCCCGGGACAACCCCCAGCCTCTTCAGGCGATCGCTCCTGATGCCCTCTCGATGCCCTCTCGACGCCCCCAATCCCCGCCTTGCAGCGACGATCACAGGGCGTCCTCCAGTGCACCAGCGGCTGGATTCAATCGGCGTCCTTCAACGCCTGCGCCTGGGCGTACCACTGCTTCTTCGGCCCGCCGAGCACGCGCGCGGCCACGGCCGCGGCCTGCTTGACCCCCACCCCTTCGGCCAGCAGCGCGCGCAGCAGCGCTTCATCATCCACCGCTCGCTGGTCCGGTGCCGGCCCCGAGGCCCCGGCCACCATCACCACGAATTCGCCACGCGCCTGATCAGGATCAGACTCCATCAGTGTCAGCAGCTCGGCGGCGCTGCCGTCGAGGAAGGTCTCGAAGGTCTTGGTCAACTCTCGCCCGAGCACCACTCTGCGCTCGCCCAGTACGGCGGCCAGATCGGCCAGGGTGTCGCGGATACGATGGGGAGACTCGTAACAGACCTGGGTGACGGGTGAATTCCTCCAGGCCTCGATGCGCGCTCGCCGCCCCGCACCCTTGGCCGGCAGGAAGCCATGAAAACTGAAATGATCGGTAGGCAGCCCGGCGGCACACAGCGCAGTGACCAGGGCGCAGGGACCGGGGATCGGCACCACCCGAAAACCCGCCGCCCTGAGCTCACGCACCACGACGTAGCCGGGATCGCTGATCAAGGGAGTCCCGGCATCACTGATAAGCGCCACATCGTCGCCCTGGACGAGCCGCTGCCTGAGCGTCTCGACCCGGGACGCCTCGTTATGGTCGTGCACGGAAATCATCGCCGGCGACAGACCGAGATGACGCATCAGGCGGCCACTGTGGCGGGTATCCTCCGCCGCGACCAACGCCACCTGGCCCAGCACCTGGGCGGCGCGGGGACTGAGATCTTCCAGATTCCCAATTGGCGTGGCGACCACGTACAATGAACCAGCTTTCGCTTCTGACATCTTGGCTCCCTGGGCTGCCATCCGGAACACGGACAAGGAAGGATTCATGAGGACTTTGACTCGCGGCCCCGTGGCCGCCGCTGTACTGGCCATCACGCTGGCCGGCTGCAGCTTCACGCCGAGCATCGTACAGCGGGCCATGGACGACGACCCGGACCAACTACTGGCGCAAGCCGCCCAGCAACAAGGCGCCGAAGCCGCGCAGACCCGGCTGAGGGCGGCCGACATCCTAGCACGCTCCGGACGCCGCCCCCAGGCACTGGAAGTCCTCAACAGCCTGGACGACAGCCAGCTCTCCGGCGACAGCCGGCGTCAGTGGGCACTGCTGCTGTCCGAACTGGGGGACAGTGAGGGCGATCCCCAGGCGGTCGTCAGAGCCGCCAGCGTGCTCGACGAGATGCAGCTGCCCAACGACGAAGCCAATCTGCTGCGCCTGCGCCAGGGGCTGGCGCTGGGCCAGCTGGGCGAACCACTCGAGTCGGCTCGCCTGCTGATGCAGGTGCAGAGCGCCACCGGCCGCGAGGACATCAACGACGCCATCTGGGACCAGTTGAGCGCACTCAACGGCCGCCAGCTCGAGGCACTTGAAGAGCCCGGCAATGCCATCGTCACCGGCTGGCTCGAGCTGACCCGCCTGGTCAACCAGAGCGGCGGTGACATCCAGAGACTATTCGCTCGTCTCGATGACTGGCGCGTGGCTAATCCGGACCACCCCGCCAACCGTCGCCTGCCTACCCAGATCACCCAGTTGCGTGAACTGCGTGGCAAGAGCGTGCAGAGCATCGCGGTGCTGCTGCCCGAGTCGGGCCCGCTTTCCGGCGTCGCCGACGCCATCGAAAAGGGAATTCGCAGCCACCAGGCCAATGTGGTCAACGGCGGCGGAAACGGGGCCCAGCTCAGCTTCTTCGACGCCTCCAACGGCAATCTCGACGAACTCTATCAGCAGGCCCAGAGCAGCGGCGCCCAGGTGGTCATCGGCCCGCTGGACAAGAGCGACGTGACCCGACTCGAAAGCCGCGCCGAGGTGCCCCTGCCGACCCTGGCGCTGAACTACGGCCAGTCCGCCTCCAACCAGACCAAGAACCTCTACGAGTACGGCCTGTCGGCAGAAGACGAAGCCCGCCAGGCGGCCCGCCGCGGCTGGCAGGACGGCCACCGCAGCGCCTCCATGCTGGTACCCGACAACGACTGGGGTCAGCGGGTCGGCGAGGCCTTCTGGAACACCTGGAGCGAACTGGGCGGCGATATCGCCACGGCGGTGCGCTACAACCCCGGCGCCTCGGCCACCGACAGCACCCGCCGCGCCATCAGCAACCCGCGTCCGGACATGCTGTTCCTGCTGGCCCTGCCGGACTTCGCCCGCCAGGTGCCACCGACACTGGAATACTATTCGGCCTCCGATCTGCCGGTGTACGCCACCTCACACCTCTACGAAGGCACCCCTCAGTCGCGCCTGGACCGTGACCTCGACGGCGTGCAGTTCCCCGATATCCCCTGGAACATTCCGGACGCCGCCGTGGGCGGTGCCGAGGCTCTCCCGTTCTACGACACCTATCGAGAGCTCAAGGCCGAGGACAAGCCAGCCATCTTCCGGCTGATGGCGATGGGCGTCGACGCCTACGAACTGGCACGCCGCATGCCACAGATCCAGGCACTGCCGGGTTCACGCATGCAGGGCGCTACCGGCACCCTGAGCGCCGCCGGCGATGGCCGCATCTACCGCGAACTGCCATGGGCGCAGTTCAGCAGCGGCGTGCCGGCTCCCGTGTTCAGTGACGGCCTCGGTGATGCGGCGCCCTGACGCCATAGACGCCGTCGCCCGCGGCCAGGCCATCGAGCGTCACGCCGAGGCCTGGCTGTGCCAGCGTGGACTGATAGCGATCTCGCGCAACCAGCGCGCCAAGGGAGGCGAGATCGATCTGGTGATGCGCGACGGCGAGACCCTGGTGTTCGTCGAGGTGCGCCACCGCCGCAGCATCCGCCACGGCCATCCTGCAGAAACAATCACCATCACCAAACAACGCCGCCTGATCCGGGCGGCGCGTTTTTATCTCCACCGCAACGGGCTATCATGTCCTTGCCGCTTCGATGTCCTGGCCGTTACCGGCTCGTCACCGAGCCTCGACATCCAGTGGATCGCCGGTGCATTCGAAGCAAACTGACACAGCGGGCTCCCGGCGAGCCCCCATGGACCAGGAAGGCAGCATGGATTTCCAGAGCCGAATTCTCGGACAGTTCAACGACAGTATCGACACCAAGACCTACGCCAGCGAAGTGCTTCCACCGTTCATCGAGGTCGCGAGCCAGATGATGGTCCAGAGCCTGGTCACCGACGGCAAGATTCTCGCCTGTGGCAACGGCGGCAGCGCCGGCGACAGCCAGCACTTCTCCTCCGAACTGCTCAATCGCTTCGAGCGCGAGCGCCCCAGTCTGCCGGCCCTGGCCCTGACCACCGACACCTCGACGTTGACCTCCATCGCCAACGATTACAGCTACAACGAGGTGTTCTCCAAGCAGGTGCGTGCTCTGGGCCAGCCTGGCGACGTGCTGCTGGCGATTTCCACCAGCGGCAACTCGGCCAATGTCATCCAGGCCATCCAGGCCGCTCATGACCGTGACATGACGGTGGTGGCCCTGACTGGGCGGGACGGCGGCAACATGGCCTCCCTGCTGGGACAGGACGATTGCGAGATCCGGGTGCCGGCTACCTCCACGGCCCGTATTCAGGAGGTTCACCTGCTGGTGATCCACTGCCTTTGTGACCTTATCGACGAACAACTCTTTGGTGCGAGTGAATAACATGACGCAACGCGATTCCCGTTCGACACGCCCCCTGATGACCGCCCTGCTGCTGTCCGCCCTGCTGGCCGGCTGCACCACCGTAACCTCGGTGACCAACCCCGGCACCATCGACGAGGATTACGGCGAGCGCACCCTGGGCGCGACCGTCGAGGACGAGAGCATCGAGACCAAGGCCGCCCACAACCTGGGACGCGTCGATGCACGCCTGAAGGACGCAAGGATCAACGTCGACAGCTACAACGGCGTGGTACTGCTGACCGGCCAGGTCCCCAGCGAAGAGCTCAAGCAGCGCGCCGAAGAGATCGTCAGCCAGGTGCGCAACGTTCGCCGGGTCCACAATGAACTCAGCGTGGCGGCCAACCTGCCCACCAGTCAGCGCCTCAACGACGCCTGGCTGGACACCAAGGCACGTACCGCCCTCGCCACCAGCGATCAGGTCGACTCTGGCCGCATCACCGTGGTCACCGAGAACGCTACCGTCTACCTGATGGGCCTGGTGACCCACGCCGAGGCCGACCGTGCGGTCAATGTGGTATCCAACGCCGGCGGCATGGAGCGTATCGTCAAGGTATTCGACTACATCGACTGATGGCGACAGGCGTGCCCTCGCAAGAAGGCACGCCCCTCAAGCGCAAAAGATGCACAAAAAAGCGGCGAGCCTGAGGGCTCGCCGCTTTTTTGAGATACTGCTTGTGAAGAGATCACGCTTGTGAAGAGGTCACGCTTTTCCAGCAGATCAAGCCGACGACAGCTCGCCGCCGGCCACCTTTCGAGCGCGATGCGCCCGATGGCCTTACTTGATCACCCTGAGTGACGGACGCCCCTTGCGAGGCGGCTTGGACCTCTCGACACCTTCATCCACGCCATCGCCGCCATCGGACTCACCGCCTGCATCCTCATCGGAAGCGGCAGGAGACTCCTCCTCTGACGAATCCTTGACGCTCTCCAGGGCCGGCGCATCGACGTCGTTGGCCTCTTCGACGGGAAGCTCAGGCTCGTGACCAAAGACCATGCCGACGCCGTTCTCGCGGGCGTACAGGGCAATCAGTGCAGGCAGCGGTACAAACAGCAACTCCGACTTGCCACTGAAGCGCGCCGAGAAACGAATCACGTCGTTGCCCATGTCCAGATCACGCACGGCGGTAGGGCCAAGGTTCAGCACGATCTGGCCGTTCTGCACGAACTGCCTGGGAACCTCGACGTTCTCGTACTCCGCATCGACGACGATATACGGCGTCAATTCATTATCCAGCAGCCACTCGTACAGCGCCCTGGCCAGGTAGGGACGGCTCGACTTCATGATATGGCCCTCTTGGTTGGCGAATGGGAACTCGGGCGACTCCGGTGGCGACCGGACACACACGGCTCAGGCATTCCGTTCAAGCAAAACATCAGGGACGAATTTCGCGCTCGGCCTCGGACAGCGCAGCACGGAAGCCATCACGGGCGAACACGCGCTCCATGTAGCCCATCAGCGGCCGCACCTGCTTCTCGGGCAGCTCGATATTGAGCGCAGGAAGACGCCACAGGATCGGCGCAAGGCAGCAGTCCACCAGGGTGAACTCCTCGCTCATGAAGAAGGGCATGTCCTCGAAGATCGGCGAGATACCGATCAGGCTTTCACGCAGCTCCTTGCGCGCCTTGTCGGCTTCCTTCTTGCTGCCGGACAGAATGCGATCGACCATCGGGCACCACTCGCGCTCGATACGATGCATCCACAGTCGGCTCTGGGCACGCGCGACAGGATAGACCGGCAGCAACGGCGGGTGCGGGAAACGCTCGTCCAGATACTCCATCATGACCTTGGACTCGTAGAGCACCAGGTCACGATCCAACAGCGTGGGGACGCTGTTGTAAGGGTTCAGGTCCGCCAACTCCTCGGGATGCTTGTCGTCGGTCACCTCGACAATATCCACGGCCACGCCCTTCTCAGCCAGCACGATCCGCACACGATGGCTGAAATGGTCCTCGCCACCGGAGTAGAAGATCATCGACGACCGCTTGGCCACTACACCCATGAAACAATCCTCGCATCAGTTCAAGCCGGGATGATAACACGACAACCCCCTTCTCGGGGGGGCATCAGGGGCACATCTTTGCTCCCGCAGCGGGTCCGCCCGGGCGCAACGATGATACCAGAAAAGGCAACGGGCGCGTGGTCATCGACCCCGCGCCCGCCATGGTGGACCAATCGGTCAGTGAATGTCTCGCCAGTACTCGCGCTTGAGGAAGTAGGCGATGATGCCAAACAGCAGGATGAAGATCAGCACCTTCGGTCCCAGCGCCTGGGCATGCAGCTTGGACGGCTCGCCCACGTAGGCCAGGAAGTTGGTCAGATCATACACCGCCTGCTCGAACTCCTTGGGCTCCATGCTGCCCGGCGACGTCACCTGCAGGGTCTCGCAGGACTGGTACTTGCCGGTCAGCGGATCGAGTTCGGCGTCACCGACCGCATGGTCGGAGGCTGCACAGACCTTCTCCTGCACCCCCTGCAGCGGCTCGAGCACGTTGGGCATGCCCACCGCCGGGAACACCACATTGTTGACCCCGGTGGCACGCTCGCTGTCACGATAGAAGCTCAGCAGATAGCTGTAGATCCAGTCGGTGCCGCGCAGTCTGGCCTCCAGGGTCAGATCCGGCGGCGCCTTGCCGAACCATACCTCGGCATCCTCGGCACTCATCGCCTTGTGCATCTGGTCGTTGTACCCCAGTTCCGGCGAGAAGATCAGATTGTCCTCGACCAGATCCTGGGGCATCCCCAGATCCTCGGCCGCGCGGGAGAAACGCTGGTACTCCAGGGAATGACAGCCCATGCAGTAGTTGACGTAGAGCTTCATCCCGTTCTGCAACGAGGCCTGATTCTCCAGATCCGGCGACATGCTGCGCAGGTGCACCCCCTCGCCGCCCGCGGCGAAGGAGCAAAGCGGGACCAGCGCGAAGAGCAGTGCGAACAGTTGCTTTTTCATTAGCCAGTCACCCTTTCAGGAACGGGTTTGGTCTTCTCCAGCCGCGTATAGATGGGCATCAACACGAAGAAGGCGAAGTAGATCACGGTGCAGATCTGGGCCAGCAGTGTCCTGGCGCCGGTCGGCGGCAGCACCCCGAGCACCCCAAGGATGACAAAGCTGATCGCGAACAGCACCAGCATCACCTTGGAGATCCAGCCCTTGTAGCGCATGGAGCGCACCGGAGAGCGGTCGAGCCAGGGCAGCACGAACAGCACCGCAATGGCTGCCCCCATGAAGATAACCCCGAGGAACTTGGCGTCCAGCCCAAACAGCGAGAAGGTGATGGCGCGCAGGATCGCGTAGAAGGGCGTGAAGTACCACACCGGGGCGATATGATCCGGCGTCTTCAGCGGGTTGGCCGGTTCGAAGTTGGGCTTCTCGAGGAAGTAGCCGCCGCCTTCCGGGAAGTAGAAGATCACCGCACAGAACACGAACAGGAACACCGCCACTCCGACGATATCCTTCACCGTGTAGTAGGGATGGAAGGGAATGCCGTCCAGCGGCTTGCCGGTCTCGTCCTTCTTGGCCTTGATATCGATGCCATCGGGATTGTTGGACCCCACCTCGTGCAAGGCAATGATGTGCAACACCACCAGCGCCAGGATCACGATAGGCAGCGCCACCACGTGCAGGGCAAAGAAGCGGTTCAGCGTGATCCCGGAGATCAGATAGTCACCGCGCACCCACTGGGCCAGGTCGGGACCGATACTCGGGATAGCGGAGAACAGCGAGATGATGACCTGGGCACCCCAGTAGGACATCTGTCCCCAGGGCAGCAGATAGCCCATGAAGGCTTCGGCCATCAGCGCCAGGTAGATCGCCATGCCGAAGATCCACACCAGCTCACGCGGCGCCTTGTAGGAGCCATAGAGCAGGCCGCGGAACATGTGCAGGTAGACCACCAGGAAGAACGCCGAGGCGCCGGTGGAGTGCATGTAGCGGATCAGCCAGCCGTACTCGACATCACGCATGATGTACTCGACGGAGGCGAAGGCACCCTCCGCGCTGGGGTTGAAGCTCATGGTCAGCCAGACACCGGTGAGGATCTGATTGACCAGCACCAGCAGCGCCAGGGAGCCGAAGAAGTACCAGAAGTTGAAGTTCTTGGGCGCGTAGTACTCGGACAGATGCTCCTGCCACATCTGGGTGGCGGGGAAGCGATCATCGACCCAGCGCATGAAACCGCGTTCGGCCTTGGCCTTGTTGGGATTCGCCATTATGCGCCCTCCCCGTCTTCGCCGACCACGATGACCGACTCGTTGACAAAGTAGTAGGGTGGAACTTCCAGGTTCACCGGAGCGGGCACATTGCGAAACACCCTGCCCGCCAGGTCGAAGCGCGAACCATGGCACGGGCAGAAGAAGCCACCGGGCCAGTCATCGACACCGACGCCTTCGGCGTTGGGCTCCGGCTTGAACAGCGGTGAACAGCCCAGATGCGTACAAATGCCGACCAGCACACCGATCTCGGGCCGAATGGAGCGCAGCGAACCGCCGGCATAGTCCGGCTGCATCGGCTTGGCGGAATCCGGGTCTGCCAGCACCTCGTCGGTCAACGCCTCGGTACGTTCGATCATCTCCGGCGTGCGATTGATGACCCATACAGGACGGCCCCGCCACTCGACGGTCATTCGCTGCCCGGGTTCGAGCTTCGAAATATCCGCCTGAACGGGCGCACCCGCCGCCCGAGCCCTGGCACTAGGCTGCCAGGAAGCCACAAAGGGTACCGCTACCCCGACGGCGCCGACTGCTCCAACTACGGAGGTCGCCCCTACGAGGAAACGGCGTCGCCCTTTGTTCACGCCGTTGTCTGCCATGATCTGGTTTCTCCCATCAGACTTTATCCGTTGTTGTTTTCACGGCCCCTTGAATGTCCGTGACCACGGATACAAGTGGATTGTATGTTAGGAAATCCCCCCCACCGGCACAAGAAGCCGGCTGACCCAGACCCCCTGCGCAAGCCCCAGACAATTGACGTGGAACAACTTTATACCACTGTGCCTGTTCGCCTTGAGGGACAGGGCGGCTCAAAAGGCATAGACGATGACAGATTAACGAGGGAAACAAGCGCCGCCAGGCGACCCGATGATCCCCACCACCAGAGCACTACAGCACACAATTTTTCGAACCCCGGACACGACAACGCCCGGGCCAATGGCCCGGGCGTTGTTGATCGGCAAGCGTGGGTGATTAACGCTTGGAGAACTGCGGGCGACGACGCGCCTTGCGCAGACCGACCTTCTTACGCTCGACTTCACGTGCGTCACGAGTGACGTAGCCGGCAGCACGCAGCGGCTGACGGAAGTCCTCGTTGTACTGCATCAGGGCACGGGTGATGCCGTGACGAATGGCGCCGGCCTGGGCGCTGCCGCCGCCACCCTTGACGGTGACATAGACGTCGAACTGGCCGAGGGTCTCGGTCAGTTCCAGCGGCTGGCGAACCACCATGCGGCCAGTCACGCGACCGAAGTATTCGTTCAGGTCACGGCTGTTGACGGTGATCTTGCCGGTGCCCGGCTTGAGGAAGACGCGCGCGGTTGAGGTCTTGCGGCGCCCGGTACCGTAATACTGCTGTGTCATGGCGAAGATCCCCTCAGATGTTCAGTTCTTGCGGCTGCTGGGCAGCGTGCGGATGTTCGGAACCGGCGTAGACCTTGAGCTTGGCGTGCATGGCACGGCCCAGCGGACCCTTCGGCAGCATGCCCTTGACGGCACCTTCGATGACACGCTCGGGAGCGTGGTCGATCAGCTGGCTGAAGGTCATGGAACGCAGGCCACCCGGGTAACCGGTGTGACGATGGTACATCTTGTCGCTGGCCTTGTTGCCGGTGACCTTAACCTTCTCGGCATTGATCACGACGATGTAGTCGCCGGTATCAACGTGAGGAGTGTATTCCGGCTTGTGCTTGCCACGCAGGCGGCGAGCAATTTCGGTAGCCAGACGACCGAGCGTCTTGTCCGCGGCATCGACGACATACCAGTCGCGCTGGACGGACTGCGGCTTAGCACTGAACGTCTTCATGGATGAAATCACCAATTCGATGTGTTGGATCCCTTTCGTCGTGTTGTGGACACCCGACAGGTGTTCAGCGAGACCACGCCGCGAAGAGATCATCCCTATTTTTCTTGGTTGCGCGGCACCCGGAAATCCAGACGATGCCGCCACAACGGTCGAGCGAGCGCGCATTCTACATGAGCGAAAGCGTGCCGTCACCCCCTCGGACACACGCAATCACCGTCGGTTCAAGGCTTGTGGGGCAGCGCCAGGTACTCCCGGGACTGCATCTCCTGAAGCCTGGACAGAGTGCGCTCGAACTCGAACTCCAGCTTGCCCCCCTGGTAAAGCGCCTCTGCCGGCGCTTCGGCGGACATCAACAGCTTGACGCCACGGTCGTAGAACTCGTCGACCATATTGATGAAGCGCCTGGCCTGATCGTCGGTGGCGGCGTCCATGCGCCGCACACAGGAGACCAGGACCGTGTGGAACTCGCGAGCCAGCTCGATGTAGTCGTTCTGACTGCGCGGCCCGTCGCACAGCTCGAGAAAGTCGAACCAGACCACGTCCTCGTGCAGTCGACGCGCCTTGAGGATGCGATGGTTGATCTCCACCGGCACCTGCTCTTCCCCCGCCTGACCGGCGATCTCGCGAAAGCTGCGCTCGAGCTCCTGATCCGCCGCCTCGTCCAGCGGCGAATGGAAGATCTCGGCGCGCTCCAGCGCCCGCAGTCGATAGTCGACGCCGGAATCGACGTTGACCACCTCACAGTGGCGCTTAAGCAGATCGATGGCCGGCAGAAAGCGAGAGCGCTGCAGGCCATCCTTGTACAGATCGTCCGGCACGATGTTGGAGGTGGCGACCAGCACCACACCGCGCTCGAACAACGCCTCGAGCAGATTGGCCAGAATCATGGCATCGGTGATGTCCTTGACGAAGAATTCGTCAAAGCAGATCACCCTCGCCTCCTCGGCAAACTTGCCGGCGATCAGCCGGAGCGGGTTCTTCTCGCCCTTGCAGTGATCCAGCTCGTTGTGGACACGCTGCATGAAGCGATGGAAATGGGTGCGCATCTTCTGGGGAAACGGCAGCGCTTCGTAGAAGGTGTCGACCAGGTAGGTCTTGCCACGACCGACGCCGCCCCAGAAATAGAGCCCGGAGATGGCTGGCAGCGCCGGCTCCTGCTCTTCCTCCTTGCGCCCGAACAGGCCCTTCACCTTCGACGCCCAGCCGTCGCGCGCCGCCGCCGGCGCCTTGGCCTTGGGCGCTGCCACCAGCTCGTCATACAGTCGCTGCAGATGCGCCACGGCATTGGCCTGGGCGGCATCCTCCGTGAAATCATCACGTTGGAGGTCGCGCCGGTAGCGTTCCAGCGGAGTTTCTGGCCGACCACTGCTCGACGGGGAAGAGCTCATGTAGCGTCCTGACTGTCAACAAGTTCGGAGCCGCATTATACGCAGACCACACAGGAATGGCAGGTCCCAGGCCGCGACCGGCAACAGCGCATCACGCCAGCACGACAAGGGAGGCCCCAGGCCATTGACCCTTTATGAGCCAACGCCTCTATAATGGGCCGTCGGCCAGGCCGGCGGCGGCCGCGGGTCGTCCGAAAGAGCTCAGGGAGAACTACGTGGAACCAAGCAACTTCAACATGATCCTGGCGGCGGCTTGCCTGGTGGCCGGAATTGGACTCGGCGCACTGGGCTACCACCTGCTCAACGGCGGCGCACGCAGTGCCCAAAGGCTGCGCCTCAAGCTGACCGAACGGGAACGCCAGCTGACCGAGTGGAAAGACGGTGTCGACGACCACCTGCAACAGATGGACGACCTGGCCCGGCAGGTCTGCGATGACGCCCTCACCCTGCAGCGCCAACTTCACGAGTCGGCGCGCCAGCTTGGCAGCAAGGCCATCGGCGGCGAGGTGACACCGCCCAGCGAACCCGGCGAGACCAGCGATGATATCGCCATTCCGCGGGACTACGCCGACGGCAACCGCGGCACCCTGTCAGAGGACTTCGGTCTGCGCCAGGCCAATGACGACCAGAACGCAGAACCTCGCCCGCCACGTTACTGACCACCCCGCCATGACAGAGCCCGCACACTGGTGCGGGCTCTGGCGTTGGCAGCGACACAAGCGGTCGATAGCGCTTGCTGCTCAGGCAGGGTTGTCGATGTCGACGAAGCGGTGCTCGACACCAAAGCGCTGCGCCAGCCATTCCCCCAACGCCTGGACGCCGTAGCGCTCGGTGGCGTGATGACCCGCCGCCAGATAATGGATCCCCATCTCCCGCGCCAGGTGGGTGGTGCGCTCGGATATCTCGCCCGAAACGAACACCTCGGCACCGGCCTCGGCGGCCGGGATGATCATGTCCTGAGCGC
This sequence comes from Halomonas sp. OfavH-34-E, assembly GCF_024124525.1. NCBI lineage: Bacteria > Pseudomonadati > Pseudomonadota > Gammaproteobacteria > Oceanospirillales > Halomonadaceae > Halomonas > Halomonas sp. OfavH-34-E. Next base: position 74,548 of record NZ_JAMXRY010000001.1, read on the forward strand.
CGCCGGTACACCAGGCGATTCGACTCACCGCGTCGGTACCAGGCGCCTCGATCACGAACGGCTCGCGTGCCAGCGACGCTCCTACCTGGGCAGCCAGCTCGGCAACGCCCATTGGCCTTTCCAGCCGACCGTGCCACAGAAGCCCTTCGCCCATGGGCGCGTCCAGCGTTCCCTCCACCGTCCACCCAAGGCGCTGCGCCAGGGTCGCATTGTTGCCAAGCTCGGGATGGGCGTCCAATGGCAGGTGGTAGGCCAGCAGGTTGATGTCGTTGGCCAGCAGAGTCGACAGCCGCCGGCGCTTCATGCCGGTAACCGCCACCGGCTCGTTCTTCCAGAAGTAGCCGTGGTGCACCAGCACCAGATCGGCCTGCCAGCGCACCGCCTCGTCAAGCAGCGCCTGACAGGCGGTAACGCCGGAGAGCACACGGGTGACTGTGCGTGCGCCCTCCACCTGCAGCCCGTTCTCGGTGTAGTCCTTGAAGCGCCGGGCCTCCAGCAGCTGCTCGCAGGCCGATACCAGTTCGTCGCGGTCTATCATGAGATCTCCTGAAATAGCTCCAAACAAGCATCAGGTTGGCGATGCTACAATGGCGCACATTGTACGCACCGCCCCGCCGGCCCGCGACCGCCTCACTGCCAAGCGCCAAGGATCATCGCCGCATGCGACGCACCCTCTCGACCTATATCTGGCCGGTCCTCATCGGCATTCTGCTCGCCATCGTGCTGATCAATGCCTTCCCCGAACGGCTCGGCAGACTACCGTCACCGAGCGGTGACAGCCTGACGGTAGTTCCCGCCACGCCACCAGCGACAACCACCGAGCAGCAGGCACCGCAACGTCCTGCCCCCGAGGTCAAGGAGGCTGCGCCGCTGGACCGCCGTGGCGGCCCCGTGAGCTACGCCGAGGCAGTGGAGAAGGCCGCGCCCGCGGTGGTCAACGTCTACTCCTCGCGGGTCGTGGAACGGGAAACCCACCCGCTGATGTCAGACCCCTTCTTCCGCCAGTTCTTCGGCAACAATGACGTGCCGTCGCGCCAACGCATGCTTTCGAGCCTTGGCTCCGGCGTCATCGTCAGCGAGGACGGCTATGTACTGACCAACCACCACGTCATCAGCGGCGCCGACCAGGTCCAGGTGGCGCTGCGCGACGGCCGCGAGACCCTGGCCCGGGTCATCGGCACCGATCCCGAAAGCGACCTGGCGGTACTCAAGATCGATCTCGGCGACCTGCCGGTGATCGAGCTGACCGACTCGCGCAAGGTCGCGGTGGGCGACGTTTCGCTGGCCATCGGCAACCCCTTCGGGGTCGGCCAGACGGTGACCATGGGCATCATCAGCGCCACCGGTCGCAGCCATCTGGGACTCAACGCCTATGAGGACTTCATCCAGACCGATGCGGCGATCAACCCGGGCAACTCCGGTGGCGCCCTGATCAACCCCGACGGCGCCCTGGTCGGCATCAACACCGCCATCTTCTCCCGCTCGGGGGGCTCCCAGGGTATCGGTTTCGCGATCCCGGCCAACCTGGCCCGCAGCATCCTCGACGAGCTGGTCACCCACGGCCGGGTCATCCGCGGCTGGCTCGGCATCGAGGCCCAGGAGCTGAACCAGGAACTGGCCGCTTCCTTCGGCCTGCAGGCACCGGCCGGGGTAATCATCGCCGGAGTGGTGTCCCAGGGACCTGCCGACCGGGCGGGACTGAAACCCGGAGACGTGCTGCTGGAAGTCGACGGTCGCGCAGTGATCGATCCGCGTCGCACCATGAGCGACATCGCTGCGGTGGCTCCCGGCACCACCCTGACCGTAAGCGTCGCCCGCGACGGCAAGCCGATCGAGGTGGAACTGGAAGTCGGCGAGCGCCCCACGCCCCAATCCCAGTCGCAGCAGACCGGCAGCAGCCAGTCAGCCCCCTGAGACGCACCCCGAGGTGGGTAACGCAGGAGCAGTGTCCAGGCGTGCCCCTCCGCCCAGACATGAAAAGGCCCGGAATTGCTCCGGGCCTTTTCATGTCTGGCTGCCTGTCTGGGGCCGGGGGCGCTCGGTCACAACGACCACCGCACCTGCCTCGCTTCAATCCTTGATGCGGTACTCCGCCGAACGCGCGTGGGCGGTCAGCGATTCGCCACGAGCCAGCACCGAGGCGGTCTTGCCCAGGGTAGACGCCCCCTGTGGCGAGCAGTGAATGATCGAAGAGCGCTTCTGGAAGTCGTAGACGCCAAGCGGTGACGAGAAGCGCGCCGTACCCGAGGTCGGCAGCACGTGGTTGGGACCAGCGCAGTAGTCGCCCAGCGCCTCTGCGGTATGCCGTCCCATGAAGATGGCTCCGGCATGGCGCACCTGCTCCGCCAGTCGCTCCGGGTGCTCCACCGACAACTCCAGGTGCTCCGGCGCGATGCGATTGATCAACTCCAGCGCCTCGCCCTCGTCACGACAGGCGATCAGCGCACCGCGCGTACGCAGCGAGGCCCCGGCGATGGCTTCGCGCTCGAGCGTCGGCAGCAGTCGTTCCATGGACGCTTCCACCGCCGCCAGATGCTCCACGTTCCAGCTGACCAGGATCGCCTGAGCGTCTTCGTCGTGCTCTGCCTGGGAGAACAGGTCCATGGCCAGCCAGTCAGGATCGGTCTGGCCGTCGGACACCACCAGGATCTCGGAGGGCCCGGCGATCATGTCGATCCCCACCTGGCCAAAGACCGCGCGCTTGGCGGTGGCCACATAAATGTTGCCCGGCCCGACGATCTTGTCGACCCTGGGCACGCTTTCGGTGCCATAGGCCAGCGCCGCCACGGCCTGTGCTCCGCCCAGGGTAAACACCTTGTCGACCCCGGCCAGATGCGCCGCCGCCAGCACCAGATCGTTGACCACGCCGTCGGGCGTGGGCACCACCATGATGATCTCCCGCACTCCCGCCACGTGGGCCGGCACAGCGTTCATCAGCACCGATGAGGGATAGGCGGCCTTGCCGCCGGGCACGTAGATACCGGCGCGATCCAGCGGCGTCACCTTCTGCCCCAGCACGGTGCCGTCGTCTTCGGTGTACTGCCAGGAAGTGGGCTTCTGGCGTTCGTGGTAGACGCGGATACGCTCGGCGGCGGTGGCCAGCGCCTGACGCTGGTCGTCGGGCAGAGCGGCGTAGGCGGCCTCGAGACGATCGGCCCCCAGGGTCAGATCCGCCATGCTCGAGGCCTCGAGGCGATCGAGGCGGCAGGTCAGTGCCACCAGGGCGGCATCCCCCTCCCGACGCACCTGGCTGATGATCTCGGAGACCGCCTGCTGGACACCATGGTCCGACACGCCTTCCCACGCCAGCAGGTCGGTGAGACGGGACTCGAAATCCTCGTCCCGGGTCGAGAGTCGGGCCACCAGGGGCGTGTCTTGGCTCATGTCGGAAATCTCCGCTTCTGTCTTGGCCATACGTTGAGAACCCTCGGGTTCCGTTGGCTGGTGCGCTCAGCTTGCCGACTGCCGCCGCGCCTCGACGGCGTCGCTCAAGCGGCGCAGCAGCGGCTTGATCTGATCATGCTTGATGGTCATCGAGGCCTGATTGACCACCAACCGGGTGCTGATATGGGCCATCAGTTCCCGTGGCTCCATACCGTTGGCACGCAGCGTATTGCCGGTATCGACGATATCGACGATCTCGTCGGCCAGGTTCATCAGCGGCGCCAGCTCCATCGCCCCGTACAGCTTGATGACCTCGGCCTGGATGCCCTGCTCGGCGTAATAGCGCCGCGCCACATTGACGAACTTGGTCGCCACCCGACGCCGGGCACGGGCGGGCTCGGCGCCCTGAATACCAGCCGTCATCAGCTTGCAACGCGCGATATTGAGGTCCAGCGGCTCATAGAGTCCCTCGGCACCGTGCTCCAGCAGCACATCCTTGCCGGCGACCCCCAGGTCCGCCGCCCCCAGCTGCACATAGGTCGGCACATCGGTGGCACGAATCACCACCAGCTTGACGTCTGGCAGATTGGTGTCGAACAACAGCTTGCGACTCTTGCTCAGGTCCTCGGCGGGCCGGATGCCGGCATCCGCCAGCAGTGGCAGCGTCTCGTCGAGAATGCGCCCCTTGGAGAGCGCCACTATCAATTGCTTGCTCATGGTCTCGCCCGGTTGTCGGGTTGGAAGTCAATGTGGCGTGTTTCCCCGCACCGGCCCGGGCAGTCCGAGCCGGCTGGGCGGAGAAAGCTCAGCCCGGGACGCGCTTGATCCGAGCACCCAGCAGGTGGAGTTTTTCCTCGATGCATTCGTAGCCGCGATCGATGTGGTAGATACGATCGACCAGGGTCTCGCCCTTGGCCATCATCGCCGCGATCACCAGCGAGGCCGAAGCGCGCAGATCGGTGGCCATCACAGGTGCACCGGACAGGTGCTCGACGCCTTCGATGACGGCAGTATTGCCTTCCAGGGCGATGTTGGCGCCCATGCGGTTCAACTCCTGCACGTGCATGAAACGATTCTCGAAGATCGTCTCGACCACTCGCGAGGAGCCCTCGGCCACCGCATTCATGGCCACGAACTGGGCCTGCATGTCGGTGGGAAAGGCCGGATAGGGAGCGGTCCTGATATTGACCGCCCTGGGCCTGCGCCCTTCCATGTCCAGCTCGATCCAGTCCTCACCGGTGGTGATCCTGGCCCCCGCCTCCTCGAGCTTGGCCAGCACCGCCTCGAGAATGTCGGCACGGGTACGACGCACCCGAACGCGGCCACGGCTGAGCGCCGCTGCGACCAGGAAGGTGCCGGTCTCGATACGGTCCGGCATGACGTCGTGGCGAGCTCCGTGGAGCCGCTCCACCCCTTTGATGGTGATGGTGTCGGTACCGTGACCACGGATATCGGCACCCATCTTGATCAGGCACTCGGCCAGATCCACGATTTCGGGTTCCTTGGCGGCGTTCTCGAGCACCGTGGTGCCGTCAGCCAGGGTCGCGGCCATCAGCAGGTTCTCGGTACCGGTCACGGTCACGGTATCGAAGAAGATGGTGGCACCCTTGAGGCGGCCCGGCGTGGTAGCACGGATGTAGCCACCCTCGACCCGGATATCGGCACCCATGGCCTCGAGGCCACGAATATGCAGGTCCACCGGACGCGAGCCGATGGCGCACCCGCCCGGCAGCGACACGTCGGCCTTGCCGAAGTGGGCGAGCAGCGGTCCCAGCACCAGGATCGAGGCGCGCATCTTCTTGACCAGCTCATAGGGCGCGTGGCAATCGCTGACCTGGGCTCCGTTGAGCTGAATGCACATCTTTTCGCCCATCACCGCCTGCACGCCCATGTGGCCGAGCAGTTCCAGGGTGGTGGTGATGTCCTGCAGGTGGGGAAGATTGCCGATGGTGACCGGCTCTTCGGACAGCAGGGTGGCGCACAGGATGGGCAGCGCTGCATTCTTGGCGCCACTGGCCCAGACGTCGCCCTCGGCGGGTCCGTTGCCGGTAATGATCAATTTGTCCATGAAGGCGGTACCATCAGGCTCCGGTGTTTTCGGCGGCAGCCTGCCACTGTGCGGGGGTATAGGTCTTGATGCTGACCGCATGAAGGGCGCCGGAGGCGATTTCCTCGGACAGCGCACCATAGATGACCTGCTGACGCTTGACCGGTGACAGCTCGGCGAAGCGCTCGCCCACCGCAATCACCTGAAAGTTGCAGCCTTCACCCTGGATATGAAATTCACAGCCGTCGACACGGCTCTCGAGCAGCGCTTTGACGTCGCTGGGTTGCATGCACCTGCTCCTTGACCAGACCAATGACGGGAGACGCCCACGGCCTCGCCGTGACGTCCCGAAAAAACTCAAAGGGCATATGGTAAAGAAAAGCGGCGCGCTTGGCGATGACGCAGCGAGGTTTCCGCCTCTACGTCCGTCACAAAAAGGACACCCCCGGCCACCTTGCGGTGGCCGGGGGTGCCGGAAGGGCTAGCAGCGAGGGCGAGCAGCCCGGATCAAGGCGCTGGATTCAGACGTCGAACCAGGCGCATCACGGACACCAGCAGCCAGACAACCGCCGCTAGGCGGTAACGGTGCTGGAAGGCAACAGATCATCCAGACCGGCCAGCTCGGTCAACTGCCTGAGCTGCGCCGACAGCTTGATGCTGTTGAGCGACAGCCCGATCTGGCGAATGGTACGCGCCCACTCGAGCATCATGGTCAGCGCGGCGCTGGAGACGTGCTCCACCTCGCTCAGGTCGAGGCACACCGAGGTGCCCGACGCCCGACTTTGGAGCCACTCACGACCTGCCTCGGCCATGTCCGCGGCCCCATCGAAGTCGACCTTGCCACACACCCGGAGTGTACTTCCGTCCTCGAGCAGTCGGGCCGACGCCACTTCCATCAACACGCTCACGCACCGCGCTCCAGTTCGTCGACGCCGACATCCGGCGACCAGTTGTTGATCACGGCGTCGTAGTCACGGTTGTGGTCACGCATGGCCTGATCGAACTGGTTGCGGAAGGTCAGACCGAGATTGATGCCATTGACGATGACATTGACTACCCGCCACTGGCCGTTGGACTTGCGCAGGGTGTAGTTGACCGGGTAGATGGTGCCATCGGTGGCCACCACTTCCATCTCGACGCTGTCCTGATCGTCATAGCGTGAGGCGGACTGGTTATCGAGCACGCGAACTTCCTTGTACTCGAAGGTCACCAGGCCCTTGGCATAGGTGTCGAGCAGGGTCTGCTTGAACACCTCGACGAAGCGCGAACGCTGTTCCGGCGTGGCATTGTTGAAGTAGCGGCCCATCACACTGGCGCCGATGTAGCGAAAGTCGGCGACGCCACGCAGACTCTCGTCGACCATCTGCTTGAGCTCGTCGGGACGGTCCATGAAGTAGGCCTCTCGGCCGCCGATCATCCCCATCAGATCATTGACGCTGTCGCGAATCAGCTGCTCGGGGGATTGCTGGGCCATGGCCGGCAGACTGGCCAGCACCATCATCAGCGCCATCAACCAGCGGCGCAGGTGAACCATTGCGGGCAAAGAACGGGTCATGGGTTGCCTCCTTGTATCTCCGGAAACTGCCGGATCAGTCTTTCGTCAGATTGGACACGAACTGCTGGATCAGTTCCTCGAGCACCAGCGCGGACTGGGTATCACGAATCGCCTCACCCTCGGCGATCATCTCCGGTGATCCCCCGACCGACAGCCCGATGTACTGCTCACCAAGCAGGCCCGAGGTCAGGATCGCCGCGGTGCTGTCATCCGGCAGCTTGCCGGCCAGGGAGCTGTCCAGCGACATCACCACCACGGCATCGTAGAACTCGGTATCCAGCTCGATGCTCTCTACCCGTCCCACGGTCACCCCGGCCATCGTCACTCGTGCCCGCGGCTTGAGCCCACCGATATTCGCGAAGTTGGCCCGGAGCTCGTAGGTGTCGTCGGCACGTTGCAGGTCCAGGCCGCTGACCTTGAGCCCCAGGAATACCAGCCCCAGGATACCGGCCAGCATGAACAGGCCCACACCAAACTCCATCGTCTTGCTGCGCTTCATGGACAGTCTCCGCAGAATCAGGAAAGCCCGCCGAACATCACGGCGGTAAGAACGAAATCCAAGCCCAGCACGGCCAGGGAGGAATACACCACGGTACGGGTGGTGGCCCGCGAAATACCTTCCGAGGTCGGCACCAGATCATACCCCTGGAACACGGCAATCCAGGTGACCACTATGGCGAACACGATGCTCTTGACCACGCCGTTGCCGATATCGGTAAAGAAGCCGACGCTGGCCTGCATGTTGCCCCAGTACGAGCCTTCGAATACCCCGAGCCACTCGACCCCGACCAGGTAGCCGCCGTACACGCCGACCACGCTGAAGCCGATGGTCAACAGCGGCAGCGAGACGAACCCCGCCCACAGGCGTGGCGCCACGATACGACGCAGCGGATCGACGCCGATCATCTCCATGCTGGTCAGCTGCTCGGTGGCCTTCATCAGGCCAATCTCGGCGGTCAGCGCCGAGCCCGCGCGCCCGGCGAACAACAGCGCCGCCACCACCGGCGCCAGTTCACGCAACAGGGCCAACGACACCATCTGGCCGAGCGCGTCCTCGGCACCGAACCCGACCAGGATGGTGTAACCCTGAAGCGCCAGCACCATGCCGATGAACAGCCCCGACACCAGCACGATGGCCAACGACAGCACACCGACCGCATAGACCTGGGCCACCCACAGGCTGAACCCTTCTGCCGAGGGGCGCCCCAGCATGGACTGGCCGAGAAAGATGCTGGCCCGGCCGACGGCCTCCAGCAGGTCGCAGCCGCGCCGTCCCATATGGGTGATTCGTTCGATCATGGACGGCTCCCCTGGCCCAGAATGTCATCGTGAAAATCGTTGGCCGGGTAGTGAAACGGCACGGGGCCGTCCGGCTCACCATGCACGAACTGACTGACTCGGGCGTCCTGTTCCACGTCCAGCGACGCCGGTGTGCCGTGGGCCATGACCCGCCCGTCGGCGACCACGTAGACGTAGTCGGCGATGGACAGGGTCTCCTTGATATCGTGGGAGACCACCACCGCCGTCAAGCCCAGCGCCTGATTCAGCCGTCGAATCAACTGGACCAGCACACCCATGGAGATCGGATCCTGGCCGACGAAGGGCTCGTCGTAGAGAATCAATTCAGGATCCAGCGCCACCGCACGCGCCAGCGCCACACGCCGCGTCATGCCGCCGGACAGCTCTGCTGGCATCAAGTCCCTGGCCCCACGCAGCCCCACCGCCTCGAGCTTCATCAGCACCACGTCACGCACCATGCTTTCCGGCAGATCGGTGTGGACCCGCAGCGGAAAGGCCACGTTCTCGTAGACACTGAGATCGGAAAACAGCGCGCCACTCTGGAACAGCATGCCCATGCGCCGACGCATCTGGAACAGATCCTTGCGCGACAGGCGATGGACGTCCTGACCATCGATCAGGACGCGTCCGCCACTGGGGTTGAGCTGCCCCCCGATCAGTTTCAGCAGGGTAGTCTTCCCGGTGCCACTTGGCCCCATGATGGCCGTGATCTTGCCGCGGGGTATGGAGAGATCCACGCCGCGAAAGATATCCCTGTCGCCGCGCGTGAAATGCAGATTCTCCACCTCCACCAAGGAGGAAGCCGTCATCGCAGTCCCTATAGAGTCAGTATCACCGTGAACCGGCGGTTCAGACCGGACGCCCGCCCCGAATCCTCGGATTCGACGCCTGGCCAGACCTGAGCCCGAACCTTGAGAATAGAGCGCCTTGAGCCGCGCTCGGTTTTCGAACATCGTATCTTAACTCAAATGCAGCATGCCAGTGCCCCGGTTGCGCGCTTGCGCGCAGGTTTATCTAAGGGTTCAATGGGCGCCCTTTCTGCAACCAAGTCGTTCTCCATGCTGTTACCGTCTGTCGTCGTCGCCCTGGGCCTGGTGGGCCTGCTCTGGAGCGCGGATCGCTTTGTCGGCGCCGCCGCCGCCACCGCCTACCGCGCCGGCATGAGTATCATGCTGGTCGGCATGACCATCGTCTCCATCGGCACCTCTGCCCCGGAAATCGTGGTCTCGGTGATGGCCTCGCTGGATGGCGCCCCCGACCTGGCCACCGGCAATGCGCTGGGCTCCAATATCGCCAACATCGCGCTGGTACTGGGCGTGACTGCGCTGGTGGTGCCGATCCCGGTACGCTTCACCATCGTGCGCCGCGAGCTGCCACTGCTGTTGGGCGCCACCGGCCTCGCCGGCTACGCCCTGGCCGATGGCAGCCTCGATCGCCTCGACGCGGCCCTGCTGATCGCGCTGCTGGTATTCAGCCTGTGGTGGCTGTTTCGCGCCGACGAGGCCGAACAGGAGATGGCCGACGACATTCCCGGCATGGCACTGGGCAAGGCCATCGGCTGGCTGGTGCTGACCCTGGCGGTGATGATCGTAAGCTCCCGCGCCCTGGTCTGGGGCGCCACTGAGCTGGCACGCACCTTTGGCGTAAGCGAGCTGGTGATCGGTCTGACCGTCGTCGCCATCGGCACCAGCCTGCCGGAACTCGCCGCCTGCGTGGCCAGCGCGCTGAAGCGCCACCACGATCTGGCCATCGGCAACGTCATCGGCTCCAACCTGTTCAATATGCTGGCGGTACTGCCGGTACCGGCGCTGCTGGCGCCGGGAGCCACCGATCCCGCAGCCGCCGGCCGCGACTTTCCGGTAATGCTTGGCCTGACGCTGCTGCTGGCGGCGCTGCTGCTGTGGCAACGCCGAGGGCGCCTGGGGCGCTGGATCGGCGCGCTGCTGGCCTGCACCTATGCGCTTTATCTGACCTGGCTCGGCCTTTCGGTCGCGGCAGGCCCCTTGTGACAACGGCAGTAAACGGCAACAATCATGGCCATGAGCAAACACCCCTCCTCGGCGCAGACGCCGACCCTGAGCGTCCGCGATATCGCACGACGCACCCTGGAGCTGGAACGTGACGCCATCGACGCCCTGATCGGGCGTCTCGACGGCGACTTCGACCGTGCCTGCCAACTGCTGCTGGCCTGCCGCGGCCGGGTGGTCGTCACCGGCATGGGCAAGTCGGGACATGTCGGCGGCAAGATCGCCGCCACCCTGGCCAGCACCGGCACGCCGGCCTTCTTTGTCCATCCCGGCGAAGCCAGTCATGGTGACCTGGGCATGATCACGCCCGGCGACGTCGTCCTGGCACTGTCCAACTCCGGCGAAACCGCCGAGGTCACTGCCCTGCTGCCGCTGCTCAAGCGCATGGGCATTCCACTGATCAGCATGACCGGCCGAGCACAGTCGACCCTGGCCCGCCACGCCGAAGCCCATCTATACGCCGGGGTCGAGCGCGAGGCCTGCCCACTGGACCTGGCCCCGACCTCTTCGACCACCGCAGCGCTGGCGCTGGGCGACGCCCTGGCGGTGGCGCTGCTCGAGACCCGCGGCTTCACCGCCGAGGATTTCGCCCTGTCCCACCCGGGCGGCAGCCTGGGCAAGCGACTGCTGTTGACCGTGGCCGACCTGATGCATACCGGCGACCGGCTGCCCTCGGTACCGTCGGGCTCGCCGCTGCGCGACGCCCTGCTCGAGATCACCCGTCAGGGACTCGGCTTTACCTGCGTGGTGTCCCCCGACGGCACCCTGGCCGGGGTCTATACCGACGGCGACCTGCGCCGTACCCTGGATCGCCATCAGGACTTCAGCTCGCTTACCGTGGATGACGTGATGACTACCCCCGGGCGACGCATCGGCCCCGCCACCCTGGCGGCGGAAGCGGTCAAGCTGATGGAGGAAGGCCGGATCACCGCCCTGGCGGTGGTCGATGACGAGCAGCGCCCAGTCGGTGCACTGCATATGCACGACCTGCTGGCCGCCGGTGTCATCTGAGCCTCATTTATCCCTTTACAAGGAACGCCGTCATGTCTCACGAGCTTCTCGCCTCCCTCGCGCCGGAACTGGTGGAGCGCCTGCGCCACATCAAGCTGCTGGCGCTGGACGTGGACGGCGTACTGACCGATGGTCGACTGTACTTCCACGCCGACGGCTCCGAGTTGAAGGCGTTCAACACCCTGGATGGCCACGGCCTCAAGCTGGCCAAGCGCGCCGGCATCCAGGTGGCCCTGATCACCGGGCGCAGCTCCCCCATGGTCACCCAGAGAGCCAGAGCACTCGGCATCGAGCACGTACAGCAAGGGGTCGAGCGCAAGCTGCCCGCCCTTGAATCGCTGTGCGATTCGCTGGGCCTGACCCTCGACCAGGTCGCCTACTGCGGCGATGACCTGCCGGATCTGCCCTGCATCCATCGCAGTGCGGTCGGCATCACCGTGCCAGGCGCCCCCTGCTACCTTCGTCAGCACGCCGACTGGGTCACCCAGGTTGCCGGCGGACATGGCGCGGTGCGCGAGATCACCGACACCCTGCTGATGGCCCAGGGCCGCCTCGACGATATCATCGACAGCTACCTGAGCAACGGACCGCTGACATGAAACTGAGCGCACTGCGTCCAGGCTTTCGCTTCTGGCTGGTCATCCTGCTGCTGGTACTCGGTGGCGGCCTGACGTTGCTCGACCCCCGCGAGAGCAACGTCCCCGACCTGGTACCCAATGACAAGGCCGGCGAGCCCGACTACTACCTGGTGGATGCCCGCCTGACCCGCTTCGATGCCCAGGGCACCCCCCATCAGCGCATCGATACGCCACGCCTTGTGCACACACCGCTCGACGACGTCACCCGGGTGGACCAGCCGGACCTTGCGCTGATCGACGACAGCGGCCGAGAGTGGATCGCCGACGCCGACAACGGTGAACTGGGTCCGGACGGCAACCCCCTGACCCTGTCGGGCGACGCCCATCTCGAGGCCCCCGCGGAGCGTTGGCAGCTTGATACCGAGGTATTGGTCTACGACAGCGACAGTGGCCATGTCTGGAGCGAAACGCCAGCCGTCCTACGCCAACCCCCTCAACAGATGCAAGGGGAGCGCTTCGACGCCTGGATCCATGACAATACCGCTCGCCTGACCGACAATGTCACCGGTCATCATCCGCCAGAGCCTCAATAAGGAGCCCCTTCCATGATGCGTCCAAGTCCCGCCCTCCTGCTTGCCCTGGCCCTTGGCCTGGCCGCCGGCGCCACCGGCAGCAGTGTCCTGGCGCTGGAAAGTGATCGCAGCGCACCGATTCAGGTGGAGGCCGACCAGCTGGATCTCGATGATCGCGCCGGTACCGCGGTCTATACCGGCGACGTGCGCATTGTGCAAGGCAGCATGATCCTCACCGGCGAACGCGTCGAGATCCAGCGCAACGACCAGGGACAACTGTCACTGGCGACCGCGACCGGCTCCCGCGCCTACCTCGAGCAGAAGCCATCCCCGGAAGAACCGGTGGTCAAGGGCTGGGGCCGCAAGGTGATCTACCACGTGGCCGAACGCCGCATGGAGCTGATCGACCAGGCTGAGCTGCACAAGGCCAATGACACCTTCGACGGTGCCTATCTGGAGTACTTCCTCGATCGCCGCGTGGTCCAGGCCCGCTCCAGCGCCCAGGGCGTCCAGGGCGAGCAGCGCATTCGCATGACCCTCGAGCCGGAAAGCCAAGGAAACTGATGAAGACTCTCCACGCTCGCCATCTGGCCAAGAGCTACAAGAAGCGTCGCGTCGTCCAGGACATCAGCCTGTCGATCGAGCAGGGCAGCATCGTCGGTCTGCTGGGCCCCAACGGGGCCGGCAAGACCACCTCCTTCTACATGATCGTCGGCCTGGTCAGAGCCGACGCCGGCAGCATCAGCATCGATGATCGGGACCTGAGCCGCGCGGCCATGCACCAGCGCGCGCTGGCCGGTATCGGCTACCTGCCTCAGGAGGCTTCGATCTTTCGCAAGCTGTCGGTGGCCGACAACATCATGGCGATCCTCGAGACCCGCAAGGACCTCGACCGCGAGGGCCGAGAAGCACGTCTCGAGCAACTCCTCGAGGATTTCCACGTCAGCCATATTCGTGACAACCCCGGCATGAGCCTGTCCGGCGGGGAGCGGCGCCGGGTCGAGATCGCTCGCGCCCTGGCCACCGAGCCGGCCTTTATCCTGCTCGATGAACCCTTCGCCGGGGTCGACCCGATCTCGGTGGGCGAGATCAAGTCCATCATTCGTCAACTCAAGGCCCGCGATATCGGCGTCCTGATCACCGATCACAACGTGCGCGAGACCCTCGATATCTGCGATCGTGCCTACATCGTCGGCGACGGACAGATCATCGCCGAGGGCAGCGCCGAGTCCATCCTCGCCAACCAGCGCGTCAAGGAGGTCTACCTGGGCGAGAACTTCCGCCTCTAGACCGCAGGGCCGCCCGACAGCCGCAGTCGCAGTCGCAGTCGCATCAAGCGGCCGCAACACTTGCCAGCATCAGCATCCAACCGCCGGCCCTGAAAGGGTCGGCCTCACCTTGCACACAGGGCCTCCCTCGAAAGAAGCACCTCCCCCCTACCAAGTTGTTCCACATCGACCTTTACACTCCCTCCCACAGGTCAAAAAACACCAACTTGGCAAGATGCTTGCATGTCTGATGACTCGTCGTTAGGGTAAAGCCTTTCGACAACACTGGTGGATCCCGACCCATGGCCCTCAAGGCGTCACTGCAGCTGCGCATTGGTACCCAGCTGACCATGACCCCGCAACTGCAACAGGCGATCGGCCTGCTGCAGCTTTCGACCCTGGACCTGCGCCAGGAGGTCCAGCAGGCGCTGGAGGCCAACCCCATGCTCGAACTCGAGGACGAGTTCGGCGAACAGCAGACCAGGGAAGCCGTGGAAGATGACTGGGCGGATCAGATTCCCTCGGAACTCAGTGTGGACAGCGACTGGTCCGACACCTACCAGGACCTGGGCACCACCCCCGCCGGCAGTGGCGAGGCGCCGGATTTCGAGCGCCAGGCAAGCTCCCAGTCACTGCACAGCCACCTGAGCTGGCAACTGGCGATGCTCGACGTCAGCGACCAGGAGCGCCTGATCGCCGAGAGCCTGCTCGACGCGGTCAACGCCGACGGCTATCTCGAGCAGACACTGGATGACATTGCCCAGGGGCTCGAGCAAGACGGTCGTCGCCCCCCTCCCCTCGCGGAGGTGGAGGCGGTGCTGGTTCGGCTGCAACAGTTCGAACCGACCGGAGTGTTCGCCCGCGACCTGCGCGAGTGTCTGATGCTGCAACTGGATAGCCTGCCTCGCGATACCGTCCTGCTGCCCCAGGCCGGACGACTGGTAAGACAGTTTCTCGAGGCGCTGGCCAGCGGCGACCGACGTCTGCTGAAGCGCCGACTAGGACTCGATGACGACCAACTCGACAGCGTCATCGAGCTGATCCGGAGCCTCGACCCACGTCCCGGCAGCCAGTTCGGTGACAGCGATAACGACTACGTCATACCCGACCTGGTGGTACGCCACACCGAAGAGGGCTGGCGCGTTGAACTCAACCCGGATGCAATGCCCCGACTGCGCATCCAGCCCGACTACGCTGCGCTGATTCGGCGCGCGGACAAGAGCCAGGACAACCAGTTCCTCAAGGACCACCTGCAGGAGGCGCGCTGGCTGATCAAAAGTCTGTCCAGCCGCAACGACACCTTGCTGAAGGTCGGCCGGGAAATCATGGTGCGTCAGATCGACTTCCTCGAGCAGGGAGAAGCGGCCATGAAACCGTTGGTGCTGGCCGATATCGCAGACAAGGTGGAGATGCACGAGTCCACCATCTCCCGCGTGACCACCCAGAAGTTCGTGCACACGCCTCGCGGCGTGTTCGAGTTGAAGTATTTTTTCTCGAGCCAGGTCGGCCAGGATGGCGACGCCCATTCCAGTACCGCCATCCGCGCCATGATCAAATCGTTGATTCAAAAGGAACCTGCCCGCAAACCTCTGTCGGACAGCAAACTGGTGGAATTGCTGGCGGAAGACGGCGTCAATGTCGCCAGACGCACCGTGGCAAAGTACCGGGAAGCCATGAATATTCCGTCTTCCAGCGAGCGCAAGCGACTGCGCTGAGGCCTTGCGCTGCGGCGTCGCTAGCCTAGTTATCGGGAAAGCGCAAGCACTTGAAATTTCGCATGACATCTGCGTCTTTCTGCGTAGCGTCGAGGGGGTTTGCAGGATCGGAAAAAGGGTTACAATCAAGCCACCACCCGAAAGAGCAAGGAGCCTGTCATGCAAGTCAACATCACCGGCCACCACGTCGAATTGACCGATCCCCTGCGTGACTACGTACAAGAGAAGCTCACCCGTGTGGAGCGCCACTACGACAACATCACCAACGTCCAGGTGACCCTCTCGGTGGAAAAGGAACGCCAGCTGGCCGCCTGCACCCTTCACGCCGCCGGTGCCGACCTGCATGCCGAAGCGCAGGACGGCGACATGTATGCTGCTATCGACGCCCTTGCCGACAAGCTGGACCGCCAGCTGGTCAAGCACAAGGAAAAATCCCAAGCCCGCGCCCAAGGCGCCGGAATTCGCTGACTCTCATGACATTGGAAGCCATTCTCCCTCCCGAGCGCACATTGTTCGATGTCCCGGGAGGCAGCAAGAAGAGGGTGCTGGAGTTTTTCAGCACCTTCATTGCGCAGAACACCCCGAGCCTGGACAGCCAGGAGGTCTTCAGTCGGCTGATCGGACGTGAGCGCCTGGGCAGTACCGGCATAGGCAATGGCGTCGCCATTCCCCATGCCCGCAACCCCCACTGCAAGGCGCCCATCTCCGGCTTCCTCAAACTCGCGGAACCTGTCGACTTCGATGCCATCGATGGTGAGCCCGTCGATCTGGTGTTCGTGCTGCTGGTGCCGGAAGAGGCCGACGACGCCCATCTTGCCCTGCTCGGCCAGGTCGCTGGCGTCATGAACGACGCCGACACACGTCACCGTCTGCGCCACGCCAGCTCCCAGCGCGAGCTTCACGAGCGCCTGCAGGAAGCCATCCGCCAACAGGCGCCAGGGGACGACACTCCCTCCTGATCGCGGCCTTGCCTAGGCCATCAGCAATGGACGCCTGCCCAAGGAGACAGGACATGCAGCTCGTGATCATCAGTGGTCGCTCCGGCTCGGGAAAGTCCGTGGCCCTTCAGGCCCTGGAGGACCTGGGGTTCTACGCCATCGACAACCTTCCCGCGACCTTGCTGGGCGCCTTGGTGGACGAGCTGGAAAACGGTCATTCCCGCCGTATCGCCGTCAGCGTCGACGCCCGCAACCTGCCTGAGGCGCTGGAACGCTTCCCCGCCCAGCTGGCGTCCCTCAAGCAGAGTCCGATCGACTGCCAGGTGGTCTACCTGACCAGTGATGCGCGAATTCTGCTCGAGCGTTATTCCCACACGCGGCGCCGTCACCCCCTGACCCGTGATAGCGACATGACCCTGGCGGAAGCCATCGAGTCCGAACAGAAGGCCCTTTCGGGCATTCGAGACCTGGCCGATCTGGTCATCGACAGCTCTCGCCTGTCGGTACACGAACTGCGTTCGCGCATCGCCGAACAGGTCGCCGACCACCGCAGCGGCCAGTTGAGCCTGACCGTGGAGTCCTTCGGCTTCAAGCGTGGCGTGCCGCCGGATGCAGACATCGTGTTCGATGCCCGCTGTCTGCCCAACCCCTACTGGGAACCATCGCTGCGTGATGCCAATGGCTGCGATCCCAGCGTCATCGACTTCCTCGAAC
Source organism: Halomonas sp. OfavH-34-E (assembly GCF_024124525.1). Classification (NCBI taxonomy): domain Bacteria; kingdom Pseudomonadati; phylum Pseudomonadota; class Gammaproteobacteria; order Oceanospirillales; family Halomonadaceae; genus Halomonas; species Halomonas sp. OfavH-34-E. Next base: position 91,656 of record NZ_JAMXRY010000001.1, read on the forward strand.
GCTATCAGGACGTCGCCGACATGAAACGCGACATTCTCGCCTGGGTGCGCACCTGGCTACCGCGCTATCAGCAAAGCCAGCGCAGCTACCTCACCGTGGCGGTGGGCTGCACCGGAGGACAGCATCGTTCGGTCTACCTGGCCGAGGGAATCGCCTCGGCCCTGGCCGACCAGCATCCCCGCGTCCGTCTACGCCACCGCGAACTCGGCCAGCAACGCCGACTGGACAGCGGAGGACTCTAGGCGTGGCCCGACGCACCCTGACCCTGACCAATCGTCGTGGCCTGCATGCACGCGCCGCGACACGCCTGGTCACCTGCTGCCAACCCTTTGACGCCACCGTCACCGTCCACCATGGCAGCCGCTCGGGTGACGCCGCCAACATCATGTCGCTGCTGATGCTGGCCGCCCCCTGCGGTACGGAGCTGACCCTGGAGGCCGAAGGCAAGGACGCGGACGCGGTGCTGGACGCTCTGGAGGCACTGTTCGACGCACGCTTCGACGAAGACGCCTGACGTCTTCCCTCTCCTTGTTTTGACCGCCACCCCCTGCCTGCCAAGGACGCCATGCAACTGATCCAGACCGGCAAGTACACCGAGGTCCACTACGATCCGGACCAGGACGCCTTCATCAAGACCTTCACGCCCAAGACCAGCGATCGCTGGCGCTACCGCCTGGGCATCCGGCGCTACCCCGGCCACAACTTTCGCTATGTCGCCGGCCGACTGGAGCGACTGGGTATCGCCACACCGAAAATCCTGTCGGCAGAGCGCTATCGCCTGGTCACCGCCAACGTGCACGGCATCGCGCTTAAAAAGCTGGTCCTCGACTCTCCGGAACTGCAGAACCGCTACCTGGACATTCTCGAAGCCTTGTACCGTGACCGTATCCACTGTCGTGGCCTGCACACAGAGAACTTCCTGGTCGTCGACGGAGAGGTGATCGCCATCGATCTGGATGCCTACAAGGCGCCGCGGGTCTTCACCTATCCGCGCCGAGAGTTCATCGACTGTCTGAGTCGCTCGCTGAAAAACGACGAGGCGTTCCTGTTCGAGCGCTTTCTCGAACGTGTCGACGCCCAGCATCCCTGAGCCCAGCATCCCTTAGAAAGCACCGCTCCTCCTTGTGCCCTCGCCTGCCCCGTTCTACCCCGGTTTTCCGGGTACGAGCGCTGGTGTTGGCGACGGCAGCAGCAGCGGTGGTAAACTTTTAACTCGTCACTCAGTTTACCACCAAGCGTCCTTTAGGAGCCGACATGACCTCTCCGGTGTGGCATCCCTACGCCCATCTCAAGACCCAGGCCCCTGCCCCCCGGGTAGTCGGCGGCCAGGGCACCCGTTTTACCCTGGACAGCGGCGAATCATTGCTCGACGCGACCTGCTCCTGGTGGTGCATGATCCACGGCTACGGACATCCACGGCTGGTCAAGGCGATTCAGGAGCAAGCTGCCACGCTGTGTCACGTGATGCTTGGAGGACTGACCCACGATCCCGCCGACCAGCTCGCGCGGGAACTGGTTCGCGTCACGCCAGAGGGCCTCAACCACGTGTTCTTCTCCGACAGCGGCTCGGTGGGCATGGAGGTGGCGATGAAGATGGCGGTGCAGTACCACCATCTGCGCGGCCGCCCCAACAAGCACCGCATGCTGTCATTGATGAAGGCCTACCACGGTGATACCGCCGGCTGCATGGCGGTGTGTGACCCCGAAGAGGGCATGCATTCGCTGTTTTCCGGCTTTCTTCCGAAGCACCATTTCGCCCCGGCGCCGACGGCACCCTATACGGCCACGCCAGAGCAGGTCGCCGCCGACCTCGACGCCCTGCGAGCGGTGCTGGAAGCCCACCACCACGAGATCGCCGCGCTGTTGATGGAACCCCTGCTGCAGGCCGCCGGAGGTCTCAACATGACCTCTCCGGACTATCTGAAGGGTGCTCGCGCCTTGTGCGACGAGTTCGACGTGCTGTTGGTGTTCGACGAAGTGGCCACCGGCTTTGGACGCACCGGGCGCATGTTCGCCGCCGACCATGCCGGTGTCAGTCCGGACATCATGGTGCTGTCCAAGGGGCTGACCGGCGGCTACCTTGGCCACGCAGCGACCCTGGCCAGCGACCGTGTCCATGACACCTTTATCGGCGACAGCGAGCTTCACGCCTTTATGCACGGCCCGACCTTCATGGGCAATCCGCTGGCCTGTCGCGTGGCACTGGAAAGCCTCAGGGTCTTCGAGGAGGACGACTATCTGGGCCGTATCGCTCGGCTCAACGCCATCCTTGTGCAGGAACTCGCCGGCGACAGTGACCTGCGCGCCCACCCTGCGGTGGCCGACATCCGTGTGCTCGGCGCCACCGGCGTGATCGAGGTGCACGACAGTAAAGCGCTGAAAGGCGCCGCCGCCATCGCCCGTGAACAGGGCGTGTGGCTGAGATCCTTCGGCAGATGGCTTTACACCATGCCGGCCTATATCACCTCGGATGACGAAATGCGCCAGATCATCAAGGCCATGAAGGCTCCTTTCACAGCAAACGAATAATTAGTGGGCAGGGTCGGCGCTGACTAGCTCTCTACCAGCCCGCCGGCCTATATCACCTCGGATGAGGAAATGCGCCAGATCATCACCGCAATGAAAGCGCCGTTTCTTTCTGCATAGTCAGGGTCGGCGCTGGCTGGCTCTCTACCAGCCCGCCGGCCTATATCACCTCGGATGAGGAGATGCGCCAGATCATTGCGGCCCCGCTTTACCAGGGACGGGCACCTTTCTCCGCAAACGCATAATTAGTGCGGTGGCTGGCTCTCTACCAGGCGCTACCACGCTCTACCAGCCCCAGAACAGCAGCCACCAGGCACCGATCACCGGCGCCTGGGCGGCGAGCATAGGTAGCATGGCAGCTAGTCGACGCGGGCCACCGGCGTAGCGTCCGAGGATGCCCCAGCCAAGCCCCGCGCTTGCCAGTACGCCAAGCCCCAGCAACAGCGCCCTGGCGTCATTGGCCCAGTGGATCAGCAGGCCATCGCCTCGCAGCAGGGTCAGGGTGGTCATCGACAGGCCCAGGAAGACGCCAACCGCGGCCAGGGGTATCAGGGCGTAGGACAGGTGCCACAGGCGCTGCCAGCGCCAGCGGCCAAGCAGACGGTTGGTCAGCGACAGCGACAGCGAGACAAGCCCCCCCAGCACTAGGGTCGTGGCACCGATATAGCCCAGCAGCAGGGCTCCATCGAGCAGGGTGAAGACGTCGTTGTGTTCGGGATAGTGGGTCAGCAGCCACCAGGGTGCGCTGGTTTCCAGCGGCCATCCCCAACCGTGCTGATAGAGCCAGACGGCCGCCTGCTGCTTGGCGGCTACGAACCAGGGGCTCGCCGACCAGTGGAATGCCCCCACCGCGATGCCCAGCAGGCCGAATACCACCAGCACGAACTCCCACAGGGTCGCGGGTCGCTGAGGCGGTGGCGACACCACCTCGATGCCGGGCGCCCTGAGCTCGAGATGGATAGCATCCTTGTAGCCTGAACAACGCGAGCACAGATGGCAGTCACTGGCGCTGTCCAGCTGCTTCAGCGGGATCAGCACCGGGCAGTCCGGAGCACGGCTTCTTGACACCTCACGCCGGCGCTGGCGCCGTCCGTGTTCGGTCCACACCTCGGGGTCGGCGCGATAGTGCAACGGCGCCAGCTTGGCCAACAGCGCAAAGACGCCGCTGACCGGACACAGATGGCGACACCAGACGCGCTTGCCCTTGCCGTAGACCAGACCGATCACGGCCGCCGCCAGGGTCGAGCCCCCCAGCACCAGCAGTGCAGCCTTGGGATACTGGTAGACGCTGACCAGCTGCCCATAGATCGTGGTCATGGCGAAGCCCACGAACGGCCAGCCACCCCAACGCATCCAGCGCGGTATCGCCCGGCCCATGCCGACACGACTGGCGGCTTCCGTGATGGCACCCTCCGGACACATCATCCCGCACCATAGCCGCCCCGCCACCACCATGCTGACCATGACAAAGGGCCACCAGATACCCCAGAACACGAACTCGGCGAACACTGTGAGGTGATCGAGGATGCGTGCCTCATGGTTCGGCAGGGGCAACAAGGGCGGCACCAGCAGCAGCACAGCGTAGAACGCCACCACGGCCCACTGCAGTGTCAGAATCCAGCGCCGATGATGCTTCAGCCAGGCTCCCAGACGTGCCCAGCGTCGGGTCTTGCGGGCGCCTGGATGCCGATTCTCAGCCACGGTTGGCCGAATCTCCTTGCCAGGCCCGCAGCGACGATCGCTGGCTTCTGGCATCACTGCTGGCGTCATTGTTGCCGTCCCTGTTGCCGTCACCGCCGCCGCCTCGTTCACGACACCGCTCCCTCGACGACGTTGTGGGACGGGCGCTGCCCGCCCACCCACCAGTAGACGAGGCCCCAATAGCACAGGTAGCCGAGCACCAGCGTCGAGGAAGGCCAGGCACGGTAACCGGCGATACTGGCCAATAGTCCGCCGACTCCCTGGCCATCATCCAGCCAGGCACTGGTGTCCCACAGCGGATCGATCCCGACCGGCAACCAGCCCAGATTCATCAGCCGCTCGAGCGCCGCTACCCACAGGCCCGCCGCCACCAGCAGCAGCAGGATCTCGCTGGCCCGGAAGAACCCGCGCCAGGCCAGTCGTCGCGAGGACCACTGCAGCATCACGAAGCAGGCAGCCGCCGTGACAAAGCCGAGACCTGCGGCCAGGGCGAAGGAGGTCAGTTGTCCGCCTCGCCACTGGGCCAGCCCCAGACCGTACAGAAACACCAGGGTCTCGGCGCCTTCCCGAGCCACCGCCAGGGCAACCAGGGTAGCGATGCCCCACAGCCGTGAGCGCGACAGACACAGCATGGCGTCACACTCCATGGAGCGTTTGAAGGAGGCACCGCGACGGCGCATCCACGCCACCATCTGCACGATCAACGCGGCGGCCAGCGTCGACATGGCGGTCTGAAACAGGGTCTGGGCGTCACCGGTCAACCAGCGCCCTACTCCCATCAGCACAGCACCCAGCACCACCGCCAGGGCGATACCCGCCGCGACACCGCCCCACAGCCAATTCAAGGCATCACGACGCCCCTCTCGGGCGAGCCAGGCGTAGACGAGGCCGACCACCAGGATGGCCTCCAGGCTCTCGCGCAGGACCACGATAAAGGCCGCTTCGTTCATGGGTGTGCCTCCTCGGAGGCTTCCCGAGCGATGATCACGCCCTGGGCATCGGGCAGGTGAAACTCGTCGAAGTAGTCGTAGCGCCCCGGCTTCAGCGGGTGGACCACGACGAAGGAGTGAACGCCGGGACCCATCACCTTTTCCTGGCGAAGCCGGCGACTCTCGAATTCCACCGGCGTACTTCCGGCATTATGCAGTTCGATCTTGAACCGCTGCCCGGCGACGACCTCGAGTTCGACGGGATCAAGCCTGCCGTCAACAAGGGTCAACCGGTAGGTAGGCAGCGCTCCGGCTTCTGCCTGACCAGAGGTGGCGCACAGTGTCATCAGCGACAGCGCGACCAACGGCGCCGTGATCAGCGCGCCCGAGAGACGGGAACGACGTAGCAGCAACATGACCGCCTCCTCTCAGTAGCCGCCCTTCTTGCCCACGCCGGCGTAGACAAAGTCGTACTCGACGTCGAAGGGCGCATACCAGGGTGCCACGCCGGTTTCCTTGTCGATGTGACGCATCAGGTGCGGCGCTTCGATGTGGAAGCTCAGGTGATAGCGCCCCATGCCTTCGAGCGCCACATTGACACCATAGTGGGTGCCGTCGCTGGCGATCATCGGCATCAGGCTACCTTCGATCACACTGTCGCTGCCTTCCTTCTGCAACCGATAGTCAATGTGCAGAAAAGGAATCCAGGCGCCAGGAGGAAAACCGTTGTCGTTGTCCTCGAGGGCGTGAATATCCGCCTCGAGATGAATATCGGCCTCGGCAGCGGCCAGCTCACCGGCAGGCTCCATGACCACCGGCTGCAGGTAGACCGCGGCGACTTCCATGCCGTTGACCAGTTCGGGCTCGCCGATCGGATACTCCAGCGCCGAGGCACTGCTGGAAAAGACACCAAGACAGACGGTGGTGGCCAGGGCGGCCAGGGCGGAGCGGTCAAAGATCGGCGATGCAGACATGCGAGAACCTCGGGATAGAAAATGGCGAGAACCGTTCGCGCTTCAAGAATCATTTCCATGACGAAGTTCATGAAGCACCGCCCGGTGTCGCCACACTCTAGCCTGTGCCGGCAGGCACGCCTGTGACGTGCATCAAAGTCTCTAACCTCTGTTGCACTGGCCGCGCTTTTACGTGACGCTGCACCATCGGTACCACAGGCCCCCGACGAGATAGCGAAAGCCCATGACCAGCCTCAGCAAGACCCGCACCAGCTTCTATCGACGCCTCTACCTGGCCCATCTGGTGGCCACCGGCATCGATAGCGTGCCGGCCATCACCGCCGCCACCGGCATGCCGAGACGTACCGCTCAGGACACCCTCGCCGCCCTCGAGGAATTGGATATCCGCTGCCGCTTCGAGCATCAGCCAGGCAAGCCTCACAATATCGGCCATTATCGCATCGATGACTGGGGGCCGATCGATCCCGACTGGCTGTCGCTTCACGCCGAGCGCCTGGGGCAGTTGCTGGGCTACCCCTCCCTCGCCAACGCGCACCCTTGATCCCTTCACCACGCAGGCAGCGAGTGCGCGGATATCACGACGACTCAGTCAACGGGGCGTGCATGCCCGAAGCTCTCTCGAAGCGCATCACTGGCACTGAGCGTCGATACCTCCAGCCCCAGCCTCTCCACCCATTCAAGCGTCGTCTCGACCCAGCCGTCCCGTGAGACCATGAGCCGGTCACCACAGCGGCGGCAACTCTCCACCAGCAAGCGATGCTCTCCGCGGCACTCATCCGTGAGCTCGAGCCAGTCCGCCCCTTGCGTCAACTGCAGCGCTGTCTCCGGCCACCAGGCCAGCCTCAGGCGAGGATCGACGGCCTCGGGTTCACCGGCGACCAGCAGCGCAACGGCGCCGCAGCCACACTCTGCCCTGGCGTAGAGATTGTTGCTCATGGTGTTCTCCCGGTTGATCCCTGCCCTGTGATAGCCGACGCGAACGCCCCGGCTGGTGCCAAACGACGCCAGCCCCTATAGTCGAGCTTTCCTCGACACTGCATCGGATCATGGATTCACGACTCGAACAACGGGCCCTGTCGCTTTCGATCATCACCACCCTGGGCGTCGCCCTGCTCGGGGTCAGTTTCGGCCTGCTGGCCGGCTCCCAGTCGATCCTCTTCGACGGCGTCTTTTCCACCATCGACGCCGCCATGTCGGGGCTTGCGCTGGCGGTGTCACGGCTGGTCGTGCGCGAGGCGACCTCGCGCTTCCAGCATGGCTTCTGGCACTTCGAGCCGATGGTGGCGGCGCTCAACGGTGGCATTCTGCTGCTCTTGTGCTTCTATGCCTTTCTCAACGCGCTGCGGGAATTGCTGGGCGGCGGCCACGCCCTCGCCTTCGGCGCGGCCACCCTCTACGCCGCCGTGGTGCTGGTGATCTGCAGCGCCATGGCGGTGTACCTCAAGAAGATCAATCGCAGGGCCAACTCCGAGTTTCTGCGAATCGATCAGAAGAACTGGCTAATGGCGGCGCTGATCACCGGCGCGCTGCTGGTGGCCTTCGTGATCGCCCTTATGCTGGAAGGTACCGCGCTCGACCACTGGACGCCCTACGTCGATTCGGCGCTGCTGGTGGTGCTGACCCTGGTATTCATGCCGGTGCCCATCAACATCATTCGGCGAGCCGCCAAGGACATCCTGCTGATGGCACCCAGCGCCATCGATCGTGAGGTGCACGCGGCGATGAAGGAGATCATGCAAAGGGAGGGTCTCAGCCACTACTACAGTCATGTGGCCAAGAGTGGCCGGGGCCACTTTATCGAGATCCATATCGTGACCGCGCCGAACTTCGCTGCCGGGCGCGGCATGGTAGAGATGGACGAGATCCGCGAGGAGATATCCTCACGACTGAGCATTCCCCCCGAGCGCCGCTGGTTTACCGTCGCTTTTACCGCCGAGGAACGCTGGGCCTGAAGGCGAGGCCGTCAGCCCGGCGCGGGGTCACCGGCAAGACGCGAATAGACCACATGGGACAGCGCCCGTCCGCCGACCCATTCGCACTCGCGCAGCACGCCTTCCTGGCGAAAGCCGAGTCGCTCGGGGATAGCGCGACTACGGCTATTGCCTTCGGCACAACGAATCTCGAGTCGATGAAGCTCGAGTTCGTCGAAACCCCATTCCACCAGGGTTGCCACGGACTGCGACATCCGGCCCCCACCCTGGCGGTCGCTGCGCAGCCAATAGCCCAGCGACGCCCAGCGGTGACGTTCGACGATGCGGTTGAAGCCGACGACGCCGATCAGCTCGTCGTCCTCGAGCAAGGCAAAGTGTCGAGCGGTGCCCAGACGCCGCTCGGCCATGGCAGCGGTGACGAAGACCTCGCAATCTCCCTGCTCGCGGGTCGCATCGACCCACGGCAGCCAGGGCCTCAACGACTCCCGGCTGGCGTCGATGGCGTGCCACAGAGCGTCACAGTGTTCCTTGCCGATCGACGCAAGCCACAGCCGCTCGGACACCCTCAGCATGCTGCCGGTACCTCCTGCCTGCCAGGTCCGGACCCGCGCAACCTCCAACGCCGACACACCATCTGATGCTGAGTCAGAACGCCCGTCACTCGGCGGCCTCCCAGCGATCTCGCCCATTGCGCTTGGCCTGATACAACGCCTGGTCGGCGCGATTCATGGTCTGCTCGTAGGTCTCGTCATGACGGTGCTCCGCCGCGCCGATGCTGACGGTCAGCGTCAGGGAGTCGTCGCTCACCACCTGGGTGGTACGCAGCTTGGCCTGGAGCCGCTCGAACAGGGGTTCAGCCGCCCACAGCGAAGCGCCGGGCAAGGCGATCAGAAACTCTTCGCCCCCCCAGCGACCGACGATATCGCCACCACGCAGGGTGTCGTCGAGGACCTTGGCCACTACCAGCAGCGCCTGATCGCCGACATCATGCCCATGCTCGTCGTTGAAGCGCTTGAAGTGGTCGATGTCCACCATCGCCAGGGTAAAAGGGCGTTGCTGTCGGCTGGAGGCGGCCATCAGTCGACGCAGCTCGGTGTGCAGGCCACGACGATTGGGGATCTTGGTCAATGGATCGAGCATGACCTCGCTTTCCAGCGTCTGCTTGCGCTCGAACAGCAGCTCCTGATAACCATCGGCGATGCGTGACAGCTTGTGCTGGCGACGCTGCTGTCGCTCCAGCCGGCGTTCGGCGGTGGACAGGTCGCTCTTGACGTTGCGCTGAAAGCCATCGGAAATGGCAGCCATGCGCTCTAGCCGCTCAAGCTGCTCGGTATGCCGCCGGTAGAGCGCTTCGAGCGGTGCCTTCAGTGGATTGTCCTGATGCTCGGACGAGGCCAGCAGCGCCTCGATGTCCCGCAGCAGCTGACGATCCCTTTCGGTCATGAACTGGGATCCTCGACGGGGGTGATCGCAAACGGAAAACTGCAGTCTTCCTTGAACTCCTCGGCCAGCTCGGCGATGCGTTCGTTTCTGACATCGTAGCGCCAATCCACGCTGCAGGCCTTGCCTTCCAGGTGAGCCTCCTCCATCAGGTCGAAGATGTCCATCATCGCCTTGACCGAGCTGGTGTTGAGGTAGACCAGTTCCAGGCACACTTCGAGGGGGCTCTCGCCGTCTCGCAGGTAGTGATCTACCCAGTTCAGCACGCCACTGTAGAGCTCGAAGGTGTTTTCGGGATAGGAATCGCCACGCATGGTCAGCGTTCCGGCGTCCCAGTCAGAACGAATGTCAGGGGTCGACTGGGTCCCGTCAATCGCAATGTCGTTGATCATTTTCTCGACTTTCCGTCAGATAGTGGCGGTGATGCAGAAAAAGCTCTGTTGATCGGAGAGCGGCGTCAGGTTCGACTGAAGCGGCTGGCAGGACTTGCGCGCCATGTCGATCAACCCCAGCCCTGCTCCCCGGGAGCCGTCTTCACGCGGCTTTCTGAGTTGCTGCTTGTAGCATCGCTTGAGCTCGACCGCGTCCATCTCACCGAGTTCCTCGACGGTCGCCATCAGACGCTGGCCATCGGCATGCTCGACCACGTTGCCCGCCGACACCAGATAGTGCCCCTGCTCGCCCCGCGCCACCGCAACGGTGGCGGTGGCGCGCTGTTCGTCATAGCCCATGGCGGTGGCGTAATGGCTGATGTTCTGGGTCATTTCGATGTAGGTCGAGAACACGTCCATCGCCGCCGATGGTGCCGCAGATTCGTTGTTGAGGTAGTTGCGAATGGCCTTGCCGATCTCTTCGATCAGGCTATGGGAAATCGGGCCATTGAAGCTTAGCAGCACGCGCTGTTTGTCGAATTGGTCGCGCAGCGTCAAGAGGTCCATGGAATTCCCTCATCGTGACCGTGGTGAATGTTGGACGTCGCGGACGCGGTGCCGTCCTGCTCGTCCTCGACCGCCGGCTGGAAGCACAGCAGGGTGATATCGTCACGCTGGTGCGCCTCGCCCTGGAATCGCGCCAGCGCATCCAGGAAGGCCGCGACCTGTGCCCTGGGATCGAGCCCGGCGTGCTCCAGCAGCATGGCCTCGAAACGCCGCCTGCCGAAGCCGAACCCGTGCTCGCCGCCTGCCTGATCCAGGAAGCCGTCACTGCACAGCGTACAGGACCAGCCAGGTACCAGTGCCAACGTTTGATTGGTGAACTCCCCACGACGCTTGAACGCCAGGGCGCGTCGGCCACCGGCCAGTACCTCCAGGCGCTGGCCATCGGTGGCATAGAGATCCAGCTTGGCGCCGGAGAAGGTCAATTGCTGCTGGTCGGCGCCGACCCACACCAGCCCCGCATCCATGTGCGGCGTCACGCCGTGGGCATCGCTGTCGGCCTCGAGCGTGCGGCGAATGCGCCGGTCCATCTCCTCGAGGATACCCGCCGGATTCTCGGGCCCCACCTGGTTGACCGAGTTGTCGAAGGCCGCACGGGCGAGCATGGTCATCAGGGCGCCGGGCACGCCGTGTCCCGCGCAGTCGATGACCCCCAGCAGATAGCCGCGGTCATGACCGAAGTCCCGGAACACGAAGATGTCGCCGCCGACCGTATCCTTGGGACTCCACAGCACGCCGTGCCTTAGCCCGGCGCAGCGTTGCATGTCGCGGCTGGGCAGGATCGCCTGCTGCAATACCCGAGCGCAGTCGAGGGAATCATCGATCTGACGCTTGGCCTCGCTCATCTGCCGATTGGCCAGGGTGAGATCCATGGTGCGCTGACGGATGCGTTCCTCGAGCTCCTCGGTATGGGCCTGAACCTGATCGGCCATGCGCTGGAAATCGCGTGACAGATCGCCGATCTCGTCACCGCGGTCACTGTCGAGCCTGGTGTCATAACGGCCCTGGGCCAGCGCCTGGGCGGATTGACTGAGGCGACGCATCGGGTTGACGATCAGCCGCCGCAGGGCGATCACCACCACCAGCAGCACCACCCCGAGGCTGGCCACCAGGGCGAACATCAGCGGCCACAACCAACGCTTTTCCAGCAAGGTGGCGGCGTAGGGATCGACCGCCGACACCAACCACCAGTCGAGCTCCGGCATGTAGCTGACCGCCACCACTCGCTCCTCACCGGACCACTCGAGGGTGCGGGTCTCTACCTCTCCGCCGCTCTCTCGGGCCGATGCCAGCATCTCGGCGAGGGCCTCGGGATCCTCGACCGCCGCATCAAGCACGCCGCCGCCTTCATCGACCTGGCTCAAGTCGGTCGCCTGGAGCTCTCCGTCCTCTGCCATCGCCAGCACCCGACCTTCGCGGCCGAGCAGGAAGGAAGCCACACCCAACGGCTGATCGTCGAAGCTGCTGGCCAGAAGGCGGTTGAAATTGAGGCCGCCACCGACCATGCCAAGGGGCCCGTTCTCGCCGTCGACGCGAACATTGATCCACACCCGGGTGATGTCCAGCGCCGGACTATAGGCGACCTGAACCCGGGTAGGCGCCCCACTGTCCATCATGCGGAAGTACCAGCTGTCTTCACTGTCACTGCGTGACAGCTGGTTGCGGGGGGCACGGCTCGGACTCATCTTGCCGTCGTTGAAGTAGAACTGGCGGCTGTCGTGATGCACCACAAAGTAGTCGTCACCGTCGAACTGCTGGCGAAATCCCTCGGACTCGGCGAAGAAACGGGCCTTGAGTTCCTCGTTGTCGATATCCGAGAGCCAGTCGCGGGTGACCGTCAGATCGCCGAAGCGCCTGGCCAGGGCCAGCTCGGTGGACAGCGGCGTCAGCATGCGCTGGGTATGCAGTTGGCTGTACTGCTCGGCGAAGCGTTGTCCGAAGTGGCGCTCGACGTCCTGAAGCGCGTGGCTGCCGATCCACAGCACCGGCACCAGTGCGACCAGAAAGGACAACAACGGGATAAGTAACGACTTGACCCCCAATCCCAGGTGGCGGCTCATGATGCCTCCTTGGCGAGAATCGACAGATGGAGAGAGTCTTGCATCACCTTCACTATAAGAATATGCGTATCGGCGCATCATGCCATGAAACCCGTATGGCGGCTAATGAAGTGTCTCAGTCTTCTGCTCCGACAGACGCATCCCCCGGGCTCGCTTCGCCTCGATAAAAAAAGGGCGGCGAGCCAGGCTCGCCGCCCATCAACGATCAGTCACCCGATCGAGAGAGCTCAGCAAAACATCGTGTCGACAGACAGTCCCGTCTACACCTCGAAACCAAGGCCGAAACTTTCCGCGTCCATCGCCATCAGGCCCTCAGCCCCTGCCTGCATCTGGGCGGCGTGGGTACGGGTGCGCGGCAACAGCCGTTCGAAGTAGAAGCGCGCGGTGTGGATCTTGGCCTGGTAGAAGCTGGCGTCGCTGGGCGAGTCCGCCAGCGCTTCCCGGGCGCACTTGACCGACCGGGCGAACAGATAGGCCAGGGTCACGTAGCCCGAGTACATCAGGAAGTCCACCGAGGCTGCCCCCACTTCTTCACGATCGCTCATGGCCTTCATGCCGATGCCCATGGTCAGCTCGCCCCATTGACTGTTGAGCTTGGCCAGCGGGCCAACAAAGGGCGCCATTGCCTCGTCGTCGGCATTGGCCTGACAGAACTTGTGGATCTCCTTTGTGAAGACCTTCAGGCTCTCGCCCTGGTTCATCAGCACCTTGCGTCCCAGCAGGTCCAGCGCCTGGATCCCGGTGGTGCCTTCGTACAGCCGGGTGATGCGTGCATCACGCACCATCTGCTCCATGCCCCATTCCTGGATAAAGCCGTGGCCGCCGAACACCTGTACCCCTTCGTTGGTGGCCTCGAAACCAAGCTCGGTCAGGAACGCCTTGACGACAGGGGTCAACAGGCCCAGCAGGGTCTCGGCCCGCTCGCGCTCCTCGCCGGCCGAACACTGCTCGACCACGTCCACCAACTGGGCGGTATACAGCACCAGCATCCGGCCGCCTTCGGCGATGGCCTTCTGGGTCAGCAGCATGCGCCGCACGTCCGGATGGACGATGATCGGATCCGCGGCTTTTTCGGGTGCCTTGGGGCCCGACAGCGCGCGCATCTGCAGTCGATCCCGGGCGTAGGCCAGGGCGTTCTGGAAGCTCGCCTCGGCGAGCCCCAGGCCCTGGATACCGACCCCGATACGCGCGGCGTTCATCATGGTGAACATGCACGCCAGACCCTTGTTCGGCGCACCGATCAGGTAGCCGGTGGCGCCGTCGAAGTTCATCACGCAGGTAGCGTTACCGTGGATGCCCATCTTGTGTTCGAGAGAGCCGCACACCACGCCGTTGCGCTCCCCCGCTTCGCCCTGGCCATCTGGCAGAAATTTCGGCACCAGAAACAGCGAGATGCCCTTGGATCCCTCGGGTGCATCCGGCAGCTTGGCGAGCACCAGGTGAAGGATGTTGTCGGCCAGATCATGCTCACCGGCGGAGATGAAGATCTTGGTCCCGCTGATGCGGTAGCTGCCGTCATCCTGGGGCAGCGCGCGGGTCTTGATCAGCCCGAGGTCGGTACCGCAGTGGGGCTCCGTCAGGCACATGGTGCCGGTCCAGCTCCCCTCCACCAGCTTGGTCAGGTAGACGCGCTGCTGCTCTTCGGTGCCGTGGTGACGCAGCGCGTCTGCCGCCCCGTGGGACAGACCCGGATACATTCCCCAGGCCAGGTTCGAGCCGCAGATCATCTCCGACAGCAGCATCGACAGTGACGGCGGCAGGCCCTGGCCGCCGTGCTCGGGCTCTGCGGCAAGGCTCGGCCAGCCACCCTCCACGTACTGGCGGTAGGCCTCGCGAAAACCGCTCGGCGCCTTGACCTCACCACCTTCGAGACGACAGCCCTCGCGATCACCGCTCTGGTTGAGGGGCAGCAGCACCTCGCGGGCGAAGCGCGCGCCCTCCTCGAGGATCGCCGCCACCACGTCGGGCGAGACATCATCCCCGGCAGGAAGACGAGCATAATGGCTCGGGTAGTCGAACAATTCGTCCATCACGAAGCGCATGTCGCGCAGCGGGGCCTGATAGTCGGGCATGGGGCACTCCTGGATTCGGTGGCTGCGCCTGCGATGGACCTCGCCAGGACGCACTTTCAAACATGTGTTTGAAAGTAGCGACGACCGCCTACTAAGTCAAGCGTTCGTTTCAGGGCAGGATTCACTGCATGCGAATACCGCCATCCAGGCGAATGACTTCGCCATTGAGCATGCTGTTGGTGATGATCTGCTCCGCCAGACGGGCAAATTCATCTGGCTTGCCCAGCCGCTTGGGGAAAGGCACCGCCTGGGACAGGGCGGCGACGGCATCCTCGGGGATGTCCGCCATCATCGGCGTCTCGAACACGCCCGGCGCGATCGCCATCACCCGGATGCCGTGACGCGACAGTTCCCTGGCGGCCGGCAGGCTCATGCCTACCACCCCCGCCTTGGAGGCGCTGTAGGCGCACTGCCCCACCTGGCCATCGAAGGCAGCGACCGAGGCGGTATTGATGATGACCCCACGCTCACCGTCGTCTCCCGGCGGGTTCTGGCTCATGGCCGCCGCCGCCAGGCGCATGACGTTGAAGGTCCCGACCAGGTTGATCTGCACGGTGCGTGCATAGGCGTCGAGGTCGGCCGGGTTGCCGTGGCGATCCACCAGCTTGGCCACACTGACCACACCGGCGCAGTGGATCACTCCGGCAAGGCCGTCACCGTGGGCCTGGGCCGCGTCGATCACCGCCTGGATGTCATCCGCCGAGGTGACATCGCCTTGCACGGCGATGGCAGCGTCGCCCAGACGTCTGGCCTGGTCCTGCACGCCCTCGCTCAAGTCGCACAGCACGACTCGACCACCGGCGGCCACCAGGCGTTCGGCACAGGCGGAGCCAAGGCCGGAGCCGGCACCGGTGATGACAAAGGTCGCGTTCTCGATACGCATGCGAATTCTCCTGATCAATCATGCAACAAGCCCCGAGCACTCGCTCGGGGCGTAAGGTAAAAACGTCTATCTGGATGCCTGGCCCGACACCATACCGACGGCTCGCTCAAGCCTTTTCGGCGGCATCGGCTCGCAGCTTGAAGCGCTGAATCTTGCCGCTCGGGGTCTTCGGCAACTCATCGACAAACTCGATCACCCGAGGGAAGGCGTGGGTCGACAGGCGCTCTCGCACCTGCTGACGAATTTCATCGGCCAGGGCATCGCTGGCCTCGAAGCCGTCACGCAGCACCACATAGGACTTGATGATCTCGCCGCGGATCTCGTCCGGCTGCCCCACAGCCGCGGATTCCGCCACCGCGGGGTGGGTCAGTACCGAGTTTTCGACGTCGGTGGGGCCGACCCGATAGCCGGCGGTGGTGATGATGTCGTCGTCGCGCCCGGCGAACTGGAAGCTGCCGTCCTCGTTGCGCACCACCACGTCTCCGGTCAGGTAGTAACCCTCGGCGAAGGGATGCTTCTCCTGCCAGGTATAGCCCGGGAAGAAGTGCGCCGGCGAGCGTTCGATATCCACCGCCAGCACGCCGGGCTCACCGGGGGGCAACTCCTGGTACTCGGCATCGAGGATCACCAGGCGGTAACCGGGCATGGGTACGCCCATGCCGCCGATGTGCTTCGGGTGCTCGAGCCGGTGGTGGTTGTTGCAGGTCATGCCGGTCTCGGTCTGGCCGTAGTGATCCATCACCGGACAGCCCAGCGCCGACTCCACCCAGCTCACCACTTCTGTATTGAGCGGCTCGCCCGCTGAACTCGCCGCGCGCAACGACAGCGTCTCATGGGCATTGTCGAACAGACCCGAGGCCTTCATCAGGCGGTAGGCGGTGGGCGCCGCGGCAAAGTTGGTGATGTCATGACGCTGCATGAAGGCAAGCGCTCCCTCGGCGCTGAACCCCGCCTCGCAGAAGTGGGTGGTGACGCCCAGCAGCAGCGGCCCGGCGATGGCGTAGTAGAGGCCATAGGCCCAGCCTGGATCGGCCATGTTCCAGAAGCGATCTTCGGGGCGCAGGTCCACGGCCAGCTCCATGTACAGCGCAAAGGCCGGCATGGCCGACAGCGGCACCGCCACCCCCTTGGGCTTGCCGACGGTGCCGGAGGTAAACATCTGCAGAAAGGGGGCGTCTGGCGACAGCCGCGGCGGCGAGTCCTGAAGCGCTTCGCTGGCCAGCGCCTCATCCCAGGACAGGTCCTGCGGGTGCGCCTCGCTGGCCCCACCCAGCGCCAGCACCGGGGGACAGCTTTCCAGGCCGTCGAACTTGTGACGATTGGCCGCGTCGGTGATGACCAGGCGGGTGTCGGCGCGTCCCAGGCGGTAGTCCACCGCATCCGGCCCGAAGGCGGTAAACAGCGGCTGGTACACCGCACCCAGACGCCAGGTCGCCACCACTGCGACCAGCAGTTGCGGCGAACGCGGCAGCATGCAGGCGATACGGTCACCGACACCCAGCCCCCGAGCCGCCATCCAGCCCGCCAGACGCGCGCTTTGCTGGTCGAGCTCACGATAGGTCAACCGGCTCACCTGACCGGCGGTGTCCTCATGCACCAGCGCCAGGACGTCGCCTCTGCCCTGCCCTAGATGTCGACCACAGCAGGCATGATAGGCGTTGAGATATCCATCCTGGTGGTCGTCCAGACGATCGATCACCTGCTGGATGTCGAAGGTCTCGCGATAGCTCTCGGCATCGACGGGCGTGACGTGGCTCATGACGGGCCTCTTGCGTTGTGATTGTTGATGAAGCTCTCCAGGGTGACCCCGGCAGCAATATTCCGTTGACGTAAGCGTCAACCTAGCAAGCGCTAGGGTTGAAGCTAGAGGCTTCAACGTCATGACACAAGCAAGAGTGCGCTAGACCATCGTCTAGGAATACCTCGAAGTACCGCACCGACCGAGCACGACGGACGTGCCCGCGCCCTCGGCGAAAGGATGAACCTCATCGAGGCAACGACAACGCGGGAATGGGAAGAGGAGAACAGCAGAAAAAGAGAAAAGAGAAAAGAGAAAAGACGAGCAGAACCGAATACCAGGCACACGGCGCGCCCCAGCTTTCCATCACAGCGGGCCGTCGGTACCTTGTCCTCGGCAGATCAAGGACGGCGGGTGATCATCACGACCAGTTCGTGGGCCAGCTGTTCGGGGTCACGCGGTCCGTCCGGGTCGTACCAGCGCACCGTCCAGTTCAGGGCGCCCAGCACAAAGCGCGAAACCAGGGCACGATCGCCGGTGACCAGATCCGCTGCGATGGCGTCATCCAGCACCTCGTTCCACAGCGCCTCGTAGGCGTCACGCAGGTGGGTCAGGTGGTCCCGAGCGCCGTCGTCGAGGCGCCGCCACTCATACAGCGCTACCACGTGGGCGTTGCGGTCGGTCAACAGCGTATCCAGATGGGCCCGCGCCATGGCATGCAGCCTGGACAAGGGGTCGGGCGCACTGTCCTTGAGCGCGGCTCGAGCCAACGTCAAGGCGTTCTGGGTGCCCTCTTCGATGACCGCAGCAAGAATCTCCTGCTTGTCACGAAAGTGGTGAAAGAGGCTTCCTGACTTGATCCCCATTTCCTGTGCCAGCATGCGCACGGTGGTGCGATCGAAGCCTTCCTGGACAAACAGCTGAGCGGCGAGCCGGGTCAGCTCCTTGCGACGGGGCGAGTCATTCATTACATTCATCGACAGTTACACTAGCGCTTGCTTGGTTTCGTTGAGAAAAGCATAGCCCATCCTCGGGGTCAACGTCGTTTGCTGACCTTGTCGTACGCGATTCGCGTCGCGAGCGAAACCCCGGGGACTGAACCACACTGACATCACAGCGCCGTGTCCACGGCCCACACAAACAC
Source organism: Halomonas sp. OfavH-34-E (assembly GCF_024124525.1). Lineage (NCBI taxonomy): Bacteria > Pseudomonadati > Pseudomonadota > Gammaproteobacteria > Oceanospirillales > Halomonadaceae > Halomonas > Halomonas sp. OfavH-34-E. Next base: position 109,989 of record NZ_JAMXRY010000001.1, read on the forward strand.
AACACCTTGCCGCTCGATCGCAGAATCGACATGCAAGAGTTTCAGGAGTCACGCCATGAGTCAGTCCGATATCGTCTTTCTTGCCGCTGCCCGCACCCCCATGGGCGGCATGCTGGGCTCCCTGTCCAGTCAGACCGCCCCCGAGCTGGCCGCCTGCGCCATTCGTGCCGCCATCGAGCGCGCCAGGATTCCGGCAGACGCCATCGAAGAAGGGATCTTCGGCTGCGTGCTGCCGGCCGGGGTCAAGCAGGGGCCGGCCCGTCAGGCCATGCGCCAGGCCGGCATTCCCGACCACCGCGGCGCCACCACCATCAACAAGCTCTGTGGTTCGGGCATGAAGGCCACCATGCTGGCCCACGACCTGATCAAGGCCGGCACCGCCGAGGTCATGCTGGCCGGCGGCATGGAGTCCATGTCCAACGCCCCCCATGTGTTGACCAAGGCCCGTGGCGGCTACCGCCTGGGCCATGGCGAGCTCAAGGACCATATGTTCCTCGATGGCCTGGAGGACGCCGAGACCGGCAAGCTGATGGGTGGCTTCGCCCAGGAGGTCGCCAGTGAGCGCGGCTACGAACGCGAGCGCATGGACGACTTCGCCATCGCTTCACTGGAGCGGGCGATGCAGGCCACCGAGGCCGGCCACCTGGCCGCCGAGATGGCCCCCGTCACGGTCTCCAGCCGTCAGGGCGACACCCTGGTCGAGCATGACGAGCAACCCTTCCAGGCTCGCCTGGACAAGATTCGCACCCTGAGGCCGGCCTTTGCCAAGGACGGGACCATCACGGCGGCCAATGCCAGCTCCATCTCCGACGGCGCCTCTGCCCTGATCCTGTCCACCCGGGCAGCGGCGGATCGCCTCGGCGCCACCCCGCTGGCCCGCATGCTTGGCCACAGCACCCACTCGCGTCATCCCAGCGAGTTCACCATTGCCCCGGTGGGCGCCATCGAGTCACTGATGAAGAAACTCGACTGGTCGGTGGACGATGTGGATCTGTTCGAGATCAACGAGGCCTTCGCCGTGGTCACCCTGATGGCCATGGACGATCTTGGGCTACCCCACGACAAGGTCAACGTCTTCGGCGGCGCCTGCGCCCAGGGTCACCCGGTCGGCTCCACTGGCTCGCGGATCATCGCCACCCTGATCCACGCCCTGCGCACCAAGGGCGGAAAACGAGGGATCGCCAGCCTGTGCATCGGCGGCGGTGAAGCCACCGCCGTGGCGGTGGAACTGATCGACTGACGTCGAGACCTGGTTAGCCAACGTCGTAGTCTGAAAGGCAGGCGCGATGCTTGCCTTCCACGCCGATAAGCGGTCAGCATGGCCGGGGGCGCCCACAGGCGCTCCCGGCCATTTTTTTGACCTCAGGTCTGGATCCACAACAGGACTCACGCATGGAGCGCTCTCGCCTGGCCCTGCCGCTGATCGTGCTGGCACAGTGGTGCGGTACATCGCTGTGGTTCAGCATCAACGGCGTTGCCGCCTCGCTGGGAAGCGACCTCGGCATTCGCGAGGCCGCAATCGGTCACCTGACGCTGGCAGTGCAACTCGGCTTTATCGTCGGCACCCTGACGATCGCCGCCAGCGGTCTCGCAGATCGCTACCGTGCCAGTCGCATCTTTCTGAGCGCAAGCCTGGCAGGCGCTCTGGTCAACCTCGCCTTTATCACCGTTGCCGAACACCACGCCCTCGCCTTGCTGCTGCGCTTCGCCACCGGGCTCTGCCTGGCCGGCATTTACCCGTTGGGCATGAAGCTGGTGATCGGCTGGACCCCGCGTCACACCGGGGCCGCCCTGGCCTGGCTGGTGGGCATGCTGACACTCGGCACGGCCATGCCCCATCTGCTGCGCGGCGCCACCCTGGACCTCCCCTGGGCCTGGACCCTGATCCTGTCCTCGGCCCTGGCGGTGGCCGGTGGCATCGCCGTGGCGCTATTGGGCGACGGCCCGCACCTGCCAGCAAACGCGTCTCGCGCCAGACTGAAGGATGGCCTTGCCGCCTTTCGTGATCGCCACTTTCTCAGCGTCGCCGGCGGCTACTTCGGCCACTGCTGGGAACTCTACGCCTTCTGGCTGCTGGTGCCCTTCCTGGTCGGCCGTGAGGTCACGCGCCTTCAGGCGCCAGCCGACTGGGCGCCCTGGCTGAGCTTTTCGGTCATCGCCGTGGGGGCGCTGGGCTGCATCCTGGCCGGCGCCCTCAGCCGACGCCACGGCAGCGCCAGCGCCGCCAACCTGGCGCTCGCCACCTCCGGCGCCCTGTGCCTGATCTACCCCTGGCTTGGTCAGGCCAGCCCCCTGTTACTGCTGGCCCTGCTGTACCTCTGGGGCTTCAGCGTCATCGCCGACTCGGCCCAGTTCTCGTCACTGGCCTCGGCCACCGCCCCCAGGGCGCACATCGGCGCGACCCTGGCGGTGATGAACGCCATCGGCTTCACCCTTACCCTGCCCGGCATCTGGCTCGGTGCCAGCCTGTGGCAGGAGCACGAACTGAGCGTGCTGTGGCTACTGTTGCCCGGACCGGTGCTGGGACTGTGGTCGATGCGTGGTGTCGCCGCCTACGTCCGCCGCCAACCCGCCAGCTCCTGATGCCAGTTCCTGACACCAGCCCCCTGACACCAGTCCCCTGCACCTGACCCTGACCCTGACCCTGACCCTGACCCTGACACCAATCCTGACACCAGAGCGGACCACTACGTCTCCCGGGCCCGGTTCACAGGTAGTAAAAAGGGAGGCCCGAAGGCCTCCCTTTGCTACTGCGGTGAACGCTACCACGCTGACCGAGGCTTCTCGGCCTAGCCGTAACGACCGGTGATGTAGTCCTCGGCCTTCTTGGTATGCGGGGTCGAGAACATGGTCTTGGTGTCGTTGTACTCGATGACCTCTCCCAGGTGGAAGAACGCCGTGTAGTCGGCGACACGAGCCGCCTGCTGCATATTGTGCGTCACGGTGATGATGGTGTACTGCTGCTTGAGCTTGTCCATCAGGTCTTCGATGGTGGCGGTGGAGATCGGGTCCAGCGCCGAGGTCGGCTCATCCATCAGGATCACGTCCGGCTGGACCGCGATGGCACGGGCGATGCACAGACGCTGCTGCTGGCCACCGGACAGCGAGGTGCCGGGCTGGTGCAGCTTGTCCTTGACCTCTTCCCACAGGCCGGCGTCACGCAGGGCGCGCTCGACCAGCTCGTCCTGGTCGGCCTTGCGGCTGACCAAGTCATGCATCTTCGGGGCATAGACGATGTTGTCGTAGATCGACTTGGGGAAGGGGTTCGGCTTCTGGAACACCATGCCGACCCGACGCCGCAGCGCGACCTCGTCCATCTTGGGCTCGTAGACGTCGCGGCCGTCCATCTCGATCAGGCCCTTGACGCGTACGCTCGGGATCAGATCGTTCATGCGATTCAGGCAACGCAGGAAGGTCGACTTGCCGCAACCGGACGGGCCGATCAGGGCAGTCACGTTCTTCTGGTACAGATCCATGTCGATCGACTTCAGCGCGTGGAAGTCTCCGTACCACAGATTCAGGTCGTTCACTCGAATGCTCAACTCGTGGTTGGCATCCTCGTTGCGAGTGACCGGCTGGCCGGGCTGGTCCTGCTTCATCACGCTTTCTCCGCGCTGGGCAACTTTCATGTTCATGGCAACGTATCCTGTTTGGGGGCCGGTTTACCAGCGCCGCTCGAATTTCTTGCGCAGCACCACCGCGGTGGCGTTGAGCGTGATAAGGATCGACAGCAGCACCAGAATGCCGCCCGACGTCTTCTCGATGAAGGCCCGGTCAGGCTCGCCCGCCCAGGTGAATATCTGTGCCGGCAGCACGGTGGCCGCCTCGGTAAAGGAGTTGGTCACATCGGGGATGAAGGCCACCATGCCGACGATGATCAACGGAGCGGTCTCGCCCATGGCCTGAGCCAGGCCGATGATCGAACCGGTCATGATGCCCGGCAGCGCCACCGGCAGGACGTGATCGCGCACCATCTGCCAGCGTGAGCAGCCGACGCCGAAGGCGGCATGACGGATGGAATCGGGCACGCTGCGAAGCGCGGTCCGGGTGGCAATGATGATCACCGGCAGAGTCATCAGCGCCAGGGTCAGGCCACCGACCACCGGGGAGGAACGCGGCACGCCGAAGAAGTTGATGAAGATCGCCAGGCCCAGCAGACCGAACAGGATCGAGGGAATCGCCGCCAGGTTGTTGATGTTGATCTCGATCAACTGGGTAAAGCGGTTGTCCGGCGCGAACTCCTCCAGGTAGACCGCCGTCATCACGCCGATGGGAAAGGCTACCGCCAGGGTCACCAGCAGGGTCAGCACGGTGCCCATGGCCGCCGAAGCGATACCGGCGAGCTCGGGCATCTTGGAGTCACCGCTGGAGAAGAAGGTCGAGTTGAAACGCAGCTCGGCCCGCCCATCCTCTTTCAGCCGATCGACCACCGCCATTTCCTTGTTGCTGAGCTTGGCGTGGTGGCCCTTGAGGTACTGGTCCACCTGGCCGTCGGCCAGCACCCACTCCATGCGGGTGGTACCGAGCAGGTCCGGGTTGTCTTCCATGCGGCCGGGGATCAGGCGCAGATAGCCGCGACTGACCAGCGGGCGGACGTCTTCCTGAACCGCCGCCAGGGGAATCTGGCTGGCCTGCTCGGAGTAGTCCACCTCGACCTGGATCTGGGCCTGCTGGAAGGCCGGCAGCCCCTTGACCAGCATGTCGGCAAAGAACAGCACCAGGAACAGGCCGGCAAGGCCGAGCGCTCCCATGGACGCCCACTTCAGTCGGGCCGACCTGCGGTGGCGAGCGCGGAGCTGGGCGCTGATGTCATCGAAGGATTGTCTCATTGGCTTTGGCTCCACGGCTTACAGGTTGTTGACGCGATACTTTTCGCGGAAGCGACGGATCATGATCACCGACACCAGATTCAGGCTCAGGGTTACCACGAACAGCATCAGTCCGAGTGCGAACGCCGACAGCGTCTCGGCACTGGCGAATTCCTGGTCACCGGTCAGCGCGGCGACGATGCGCACGGTCACGGTGGTCATGTCTTCCAGCGGATTGAAGGTCAGGTTGGGGCGCATGCCTGCCGCCATCACCACGATCATGGTCTCGCCCAGCGCCCGGGACACCGCCAGCAACGAGGCCGAGATGATGCCCGGCAGGGCTGCCGGCACCACGATGTCGCGAATCATCTCGCCCTTGGTCAGGCCCAGCGCCAGCGAACCTTCGCGCATGCTGTTGGGCACCGAGTTGATGACGTCATCGGACAGCGAGGAGATGAACGGAATGATCATGATGCCCATGACGATGCCCGGGGCCAGGGCGTTGTTGAACGAGGCCTCGAGACCGAAGAACCCGGCCACGGCAACGATGATCGGCGCCACCGTGATGGCGGCGAAGAAGCCGTAGACCACGGTCGGAATGCCGGCCAGCACCTCGAGCACCGGCTTGGCGATGGTACGCACCTTGGGCGGCGCGAACTCGGCCATGTAGATGGCCGCCAGCAGACCGATCGGAATCGCCACCAGCATGGCGATGAAGGTGATCATGAAGGTACCGGCGAACAGCGGCACCGAACCGAACTTGGCGGCACTGGCCCCTTCCTCGGCGCGACCGGCGGCCTCGAGGAAGCTGGCACCCGGGTTCCAGGTGGTGCCGGTGATAAAGTCCCAGAAGCTCTGCATCTGGAAGAAACGAATCGCCTCGAAGACGATGGACAGCAGGATCCCCAGGGTGGTGAAGATGGAGATCAGAGCCGCGCCGGCAAGAAAGAAGCGGATGACCCGCTCGATCGCCTGACGCGCGTGGAAGTCGGGGCGCACCATCGCCACGCCCAGCACCAGGCCGATGCAGGCGATGACCAGGCAACTGGCCAGCAGCAGCAGCGGCGGAATCTCGGCACCCACGAGCAGCATGATGAAGCCACCCACGGCACCGACCACCAGTGCCGGACCCGCCGTTGACATGACGGTGAACCAGCCGTACTGATCGGGCTGGGCGTACATGGAGGTGCCGGAGGCTCGGACTCTGGCGGCCTTGCCGCGGGCCAGGAAGAAGGCGATCAGACCGAGCAGAAGCAGCGAGCCGCTGAACATCGCCAGGAGTTGATTGGTCTGCATGGGTGTCTCTCGGGGTTCTGTGCTCAAGCAAGCATAGGCTTGCCGGAACGTGTACCGGCCGACACCCGTTGCAGGATGCCGGCCGGCGTGATCAGGACCGTGTCCCTTACTTCAGGTCGGCCAGCTCGAGGGTCTCGTGGTTCTCGACGGCACTGCGAGCCTCGGCGCGCTCGTCTTCCGGCGCCGGGATCAGGCCGATGCCCTTGAGGTAGCCGAGGTCACCGACCATCTGCTCGCTCATGAACATGTTGGCGTACTCGTACATGGCCGGTACGTCTTCGGCGTGCTGGTTCTTCACGTAGAAGAACATGGAGCGAGACACCGGGTACTCACCGCTGCCGATGGCGTCCGGAGTCGGCTCGACGCCGTCGATGCTGGAGCCGATCAGGGTGTCGGAATTCTCTTCCAGGAAGGAGTAGCCGAAGATGCCGAAGGCATCGGTGTTCTCGGCCAGACGCTGAACGATCAGGTTGTCGTTCTCGCCGGCGTCGATGAAGGCACCGTCGGCGCGCACGTCGGTGTAACCTTCACCGCCGTAGGCCTCCATGTCCTCGGAAACGGCTTCCATCACGAGCTCAGCGAAGGCATCACGGGTACCGGAGGTGGTGGGCGGTCCATAAACGGCGATCTCGCGATCCGGCAGTGAGGAATCGATGTCGCTCCACTTGGTGTAGGGGTTGTCGACCAGCTCACCATCGACCGGCACCTTGGCGGCCAGCGCCAGGAAGATCTGCTCGCGGGTGACGTCCATCGCCTCGTTGTCGCCGGACTGGGCGAAGGCGATGCCGTCATAGCCGATGAAGGCTTCGGTGATGTCGGTCACGCCGTTGGCTTCACAGGTCTCGAACTCGGAAGTCTTCATGCGACGCGAGGCGTTGGTGATGTCCGGGGTATCGTCACCCAGACCGGAGCAGAACAGCTTCATGCCGCCACCGGAACCGGTGGACTCGATGACCGGCGTCGGGAAGTCGGTGGTGGCACCGAACTCTTCGGCCACGTAGCTCGAGAACGGGTAGACGGTGCTGGAACCAACGATACGGACTTGATCGCGGGCTTGAGCGACACCCACCACGCCCATGACGGCAGCGGCGATAGCGGTGGTCTTGAGGATGCGGTTCATGGAGAAAGCTCCTGATGATGAGATGGTCAACCTTCGCGAAACACACAATGCCGCAGAAAAATGACAGCTTCATGACAGCCCACTCCGGTTAACGCCTTCCCGATACCTCTTACGCTTCCCCCCTGCCCCTCCTCCTGCCCGGCCATGTCATGACGGCGTCACGGCTCTGTCACCGCGACCCCGGTCAATGCCACGCTTTTACAGCCGACGGCAACCTGAGCGGACACAAAAGAAGGTGCCGCAAAAAAAGGCCGCCCGGCTTTGCGCCGGACGGCCAATCTGGTGTCGCTTCGATGCCGACAACATGAAACAACCGGGTTAGCTGATCAATAGCCCCAACGCCGCCGCGGCGCACAGGGTCAAGGACGCCGCCTGCAACAGTCGCCGAGGCAACTTCGGCGCCAGCACCGCCCCCAGGGCGTGGCCCGCCACCACCATGGGCATGAAACTGAGGCTCACGCCCAACAGCCACAGCGGCACCCTGCCCACGGCGGCCAGGCTCGCCAGGGTCATCAACGACGAGATAAGAAAGAACGCCGCCAGGTTGCCCCGCAGGCGGTCCATCGGCATGCCGTGCATCAGCAGCACGATGGGCGGTCCGCCGATCGCCGCCACGGCACCGAACACTCCCGACAGAAAACCAGCACCAAACAGTGACGAGCGGTTGACCGGCAGGCGCAGCTTGAACAGCGTCACCACCACCGCAAACAGCACGATGCTGGCGATCATCACCTCCAGCGTCGCCATGGGTGCCACCAGCAACAGCCAGACCCCGAGCAGGGTTCCCGGCACCTTGCCCACCAGGGCCATGGAGATATCGGTCATGGCGACTTCCCGGCGATAGCGGCGTACCACCAGACAGGACACCAGAAAGCCGTAGACCACCAGCACCACCGGCACCAGGGACGGCGCCTTCAACAGGATCAGTGGCGCCCCCACCACCGCCATGCCGAAGCCGGTGGTACGCTGGACGAAGGTCCCCAGCGCCAGTACCGCCCCCACCCACAGCCACGAGCCGAGGGTCAGCTCGCTGAGCACCCACCACTCCCTTGCGCAGTCCTGCGCTGCGGCCAGCAACGACGCCATCATGACGCCACCTCCTCGACCCGAGGCGGACGTCCGGCGAGCACGCGCAGGCCGACGTTGCCAATCAACGCCACCGTGACCATGGCGATCACCATGGGCCAGGCAGAGTCGATTTCAAAGGCGGTGACCAGGGCACCGGACAGTGCTGCACTGCTGAACTGGATACTGCCGAGCAGCGCTGTGGCGGTAGCGCTCATATGACTGAAACGCTCCAGCAGCGACGAAATGGCGTTGGGCGAGATCAGCCCCACCACGCCCAGAAACGCCATCACCAGAGGCACCACCGTGAACAGCGAGTCCGTCCCCGTGGCCACTACCACCAGCAGGCCGCCGGCGGCGACCAGCTGAATGGCGAGACCAAGGCGCAGGTTCTGCTGGGGTGTACGCCGACGCAGCAGGCGAATATTGACCCGGTTGGACAGCGCCATCACCACCACATTGGCACCAAAGACGAAGGGATAGGCCGCCGGCGACAGCCCGTAGTGCTGCATGTAGAGAAACGGCGACGAGGTGACGAAGGCAAAGATGCCGGCGAAGGACGCCGCCACCGCCAGGATGTAGCCCATGGCCTGACGGTCGGTCAGCACACTTGCGTAGTTGCGCAGCACCTGACGGGGCGAGGCCACCGGTGCCCCTGCTGGCCGGGTCTCCGGCAGAAAGGCCCCGAGCAGCCACATCAGGAAGGCGGCATAGACCGCCAGGAAGACGAAGATCAGCCACCAGTCGGCCAGGTACAGCAGCAGGCTGCCGACCATCGGCGCCACCAGCGGCGCCAGCATCAGGATCATCGCCATGGTCGACATGACCTTGGCCGCCTCGCGGCCACTGAAACAGTCGCGCACGATGGCTGCGGAATTGACCACGCAGGCGCCGCCGCCGAGCGCCTGGACAAAGCGCCAGACTAGAAGCTCCGTCAACGAATCGACGCTGACGATCACCAGACTGGCGATCAGAAACAGGATCTGTCCGGCCAGCAGCACCGGCTTGCGTCCGATGCGGTCGGAAAGCGGCCCGCAAGTGAGCTGGCCCACGGCAAAGCCGACCATGAACACGCTGAGTGAAAGCTCGGTGTGATGAACACTGGCCCCCACCGACTCGGCCAGCGCCGGCATGGCCGGCAGATAGGCGTCGATGGCGAAGGGGGCAAGGGCGGTATTGGCGGCCACCAGCAGGGCGACACGCCGGGCATTCAGGGACACAGGCGCTCCATGAAGAACAAGGTTTGAAAAATTGTCATCGGGTTGATCGTGACGCCGCTGCGGCTGTTGTCCACATCGACGCCTTGGTACAGTAGGTCCAGCTCACCACCGCCCAACTACGGAGATTGCCACATGGCAGACGATCTGCTGACCCAACTGAAGGCGATGACCACGGTGGTCGCCGACACCGGCGACCTGGACGCCATTCGTCGCTTCCAGCCCACCGACGCCACCACCAACCCGTCGCTGATCCTGCAGGCCGCCAGCCACGCCGATCGTCGCGCCCGCCTGGCCGCCATCGCCAAGGAGGCCAACGACATCGATGACGCTCTCGACGCCGTGGCGGTGGACATCGGCAGCGAGATCAGCGAGCTGGTGCCTGGGTATGTGTCGACCGAGGTCAGCGCACGGCTATCGTTCGATACCGAAGGTACCCTGGCCCGCGCCCATTCACTGATCGAGCGCTATGCCCGCAAAGGCGTCGGCGCCGAGCGCATCCTGATCAAGGTGGCGTCCACCTGGGAAGGCATTCGTGCCGCCAAGACGCTGGAGCGAGAAGGCATCCGCACCAATCTGACGCTGCTGTTCAGCTTCGCCCAGGCCCAGGCCTGCGCCGACGCCGGGGTCACGCTGATCTCGCCCTTCGTCGGCCGCATCCTCGACTGGCACAAGGCCCAGCAGCCGGAGGCCGACTTCAGCGGCGACAACGATCCCGGCGTGCAATCGGTCAAGCGCATCTACGACCACTACAAGGGCCACGGCTACTCGACCATCGTGATGGGCGCGAGCTTCCGCAACACCGACGAGGTCAAGGCGCTGGCCGGCTGCGATCGTCTGACCATCTCGCCGGCACTGCTCGAGGAATTGCACGGTCAGCAAGGCGCTCTCGAACGCCGCCTCGTGCGCGGCGACGCCGAGACCAGCGCACCGGAGCCCCAGACCGAAGACGACTTCCGCTGGGCCATGAACGAAGACGCCATGGCCACCGAAAAACTGGCCGAAGGCATCCGCAAGTTCATGGCCGATCAGCGCAAGCTGGAAAGCCTGCTGACCGAACTGCGCCAGGGATGATCACGGGCGCACCACCGGCAAGCCTGGCTGGGCCTGGCTGCAGATGATCAAGAGGGCGATCCATGGATCGCCCTCTTGCATTATGCGCTTGCCAGCTTGCGGCGATCTGACACCGCTTTCCGCTTTCGGAGTTCGCCATTTTCTACGCCTTCGGCGCCTTCTGCTGAACACGCCTTCGGCGCGTCGACGTCAGGCCCGGCAAGGGCAGGATCAGGCCTTGTGCGAAGCGTCGTTCTGGGCCTCGAGCATCTCGACCAGCGGCTGGAACTGTTCGTGGTTATGCTCGTTCATGCGCATCAAGATACGATGCGCTTCGAGGATGCGCTCCCGCAGCCCCTCTTCATCGGCGGGCACTTCGGGGAGCTCCTCGAAGTCGTCGACCTCGGCGATGGGACGCTCCAGCAAGGTAAAGAAAGCGCCAAAGCCCATCACCTCGAGCATCCGCTTGACGTCGGGATTGTCGGCCACGATGGTCGGCGCCTGCTCGAGCTTGCCGCGCAGCGCCATGGCCACCTTGGCCAGGAAGCCAAGCGCCGTGGAATCGACGTTGCTGGCCTCGCGCAGGTCGATCATCACCGCCTTGAGTCCCGGCGTGTCGGCCAGTTGCTGGGCCTGGAGATCCAGGGTGGCACACAGGGTCAGGCGCACGTCGCCACATAGCTTCAGGACGAACACACCGGCCTCGAATGCCGCCTTCAGTCGACCTTCATGCACTTTCATCGCCAAACCCGCTCACCAACATGATCGTCAAGTCGTCGGGCAGCTCTTCGCGCCCCGAGGTGGGATCCTCCAGCGCTTCTTCATCGCTGGAGAGCGCCCCCAGGGCCAGCCCCCGACGCATCGTATCCAGGGAATCGCTGTCTTCGACCCGCTGCCTGAGATCGTCAAGGCGCGCCTCGAGACTGTCCCCCGGCAAGCACTCCAGCACCCCATCGGAGCAGAGCCAGAGCGAAAAGTCATCGGGCAAGTCACATCCCAGTGCCGGATAACTGACCTCCGGAAACAAGCCTACCGGCATGCCCTCTCCCGCCAGCGTGGTGACGCCCTCGTCGGACTTCAATAGCGGCATCGGCAGCTGCGCGCCGAGAGAATAGTGCAGATAGCGCTTCTGCTGGTCGATCACGCCGACGAACAGGGTGGCGTGCTTGCCGATCCCCGTGTCCAGCAGCTCCCGGTTCAACTGGGACAGCCAGCGCGGCGGCAATGCCTCGGGTGCCTCACCGTCCCACTCGCCTTGCCAGCGATTGAACAGGTACTTGAGCAGCACCGTCACGAAGGCGGACGAGGCTCCGTGGCCCGACACATCAGCGAAATAGAATAATGTATAGCGCTCATTGTACGCCTGGATATCGAGAAAGTCGCCTGACAGATACAACGAGGGCGCAAGCCAGTAGTCACAGCCGATCGCCCCCAGCTGCTGCGGCCTCGGCGGCAGCATGCGACGCTGGATCTGGCCGCCGGCCTGCTGGTCGAGCCGGAGCATCGCCAGGTGGGTCTCCAGGCTCTCGTTGAGCTCTTCCAGTCGCGCTCGATCCTCTTCGCGCTCCCGGGCCAGACGATTGACGTCCACCACACGCCGGATCATCCGCCTGAGCAGATGGGCATGGCGCAAGGGGTCGATCACGTAGTCGACAAGGCCCGCGTCAACGGCCTTGAGCAGATCGTCGTCTCGCCGGTCCTCGCTGACCACCAGGGTGGGCCAGCGCTCGGCCAGCACCATCCACTCGCGACTCGGTACCGCCAGCGAATGTGCCACCACAAGCGCCGTGGAGCCGGGAAGCTCATCGGCGCTGGCGGCGGCAAAGACCGCAAGTCCGTCGCGAGCAATCGCGTCCACCAGGGCGTCGCGGTGCTCGCCCGGGTGGTCGATTACCCCGATCAGAGGTTTGGCTGCTTGCATGCAGATGCCACCTTACTCGGCGAAGGCATCTTCGTCGTAGTCAAAGCCATCGTCGATAAAGCTGTCGTCACCAAGCTCACCATCGGTGACCTCGAAACGACGACGCTGTAGCCAGGCGTCACGAATGAAGCTGTAGCGATCACCGCGAATCAGATCCTCCTGATCGAGAAGGCTGGCACGCGCGTCGAGCAGCTCGAGACCACGCAGCGAGTAGCGCACGGTGTCGTCCTCGACGTAGGTCAGCGGGTAGGTGTACCAGTCGACCGGCAAGGCGCTGGTGTCACGCACTGTGCTGGGGCCGAGGAACGGCAGCACCACGAAGGGCCCCTCGCCCACGCCCCAGGCAGCCAGGGTCTGGCCAAAGTCTTCCTCGTCGGCGATAAAGCCGGCATGGGTCGCCGGATCCAGAAGACCACCCAGACCGAAGGTGGTGTTCATCAAAAAGCGCATGCTCGAGTTGCCCGCATTGGCACCCTTGCCCTGCAACAGGCTGTTGAAAACCGTGCGCACTTCGCCGAGGTTGTCGAAGAAGTTGCTGACACCGCGCTCGAGCGGGTCCGGGGTCACGTAGCGATACCCCTGGGCGGCAGGCTTGAGTGCATAGCGATCCAGCACATCGTTGAAGGCGAAGACCCTGCGATTGAAGCCCTCCCAGGGGTCCGCTGGATTGGGCTCGCTGGATACGCCGCTGCTGGCGCAGCCACTTGCCGCCAGGGCGACGGCCATGACCAGGACACCCCTCTGCATGCCCTTGCCCAGGGCACCGCTGTAGTTCGCGTTCATCGTTCGACTGCCTCCCTTGCCTGTCCTTGTCACGATCGTCAATCTATCGGCGCTGTTGTCCGGGGTTGGACTCCGGGTAGCGTCAGCGACGACGCCTCTGCGTACGGCAGTCGTCTGGTTCCGCCGACGAGTCAGCTGTCGGTTCCCCGGAGGGTCGGCCTCAGTCCCTGCGAATCACCACGCAGCCCGCACTGTAGCCCGCGCCGAAGGAACAAACCACCCCGGTAGCGCCCGGTTCCAGGTCCTGATGATGCAGATGGAACGCGATGATCGAACCGGCAGAACTTGTATTAGCGTAACGGTCAAGAATAATCGGCGCTTGATCCGGAGCAGGCTCCTGGCCCAGCACCCGTCGTGCGATAAGATCGTTCATGTGTCGATTGGCCTGATGCAGCCATAACCGCGACAGCGTACCAGGCGCGATATCCAGGCTCTCCAGGTGGTCACGGATCAACTGTGCCACCATCGGGCAGACTTCCTTGAAGACCCTGCGGCCTTCCTGCACGAACAGCTTGTCGGCTGCCTGGGGGTCGGCGTCGGTGACGCGGTTGAGAAAGCCCGCATTGTTGCGAATGGCGTTGGAAAACTGCGTCACCAGTCGGGTCCCGAGCACCTCGAACCGTGTCTCGGCTGTCGCCACCTGGTCGCTTTCCAGCACCAGGGCGGTACAGGCGTCGCCAAAGATGAAGTGGCTGTCACGGTCGCGGAAGTTCAGGTGTGCCGAACACACCTCGGGGTTGACCACCAGGGCGCGGCGCACGCCGCCGGAGCGGATGGCATTGGCGGCGTTGTCGATGGCGAAGGTGGCCGAGGAACAGGCCACGTTCATGTCGAAGGCGTAGCCCCCGGTGCCCAGCGCACGCTGCAACTCCACCGCCACCGCCGGATAGGGGCGCTCCAGATTCGAGCAGGCCACGATCACCAGGTCGATGTCGGCGGCCTCGACCCCCGCTGCGGCCAGCGCCTCGTGCGAGGCGGCCAGCGCCATCTCGCACTGGATGCCAGGGCTGTCGTTGTCGCGCTCGTCGAGCTTCGGGCGCATGCGCTCGGGATTCAGGATGCCCTCGGCGTCCAGCACGTAGCGGCTGTGGATACCCGAGGCCTTGACGATGAATTCACTGCTGGAATGCGCCAGGGCGTCACGTTCCCCGGCCTCGATCGCCTCGCGGTGGCGGGCATTCTCGGCATCCACCCAGGCGTTGTACGACGCCACCAGGGCGTCGTTGTCGATGGCGTTGGCCGGGGTATACAGGCCGCTGCCGGTAATAAGCACCTTCGCTGGGGTCATGCCCTTCTCCTTCATGCGGCACCTCGGTGCCGCCGGTCGATCGCGACCGCCCGGGGCGGCCACTCACTTTCGTCATCTTTGGCGCGGGGGCCTTACCCCCGCCCGGTCAATTCCGCCCAGCGTTTCTCCAGGCGCTTCTCCGATACCGGCATGGCGGTACCCAGCTGCTGCGCAAACAGCGATACCCGCAACTCCTCGATCCACCAGCGAAACTCCACCAGCGATGGATCTTCGACGCCGCCTCGGTGCTCGGCCTGTCGACGCGTCTCGAGGCGCGTCTCGAAGTCCTGCACCGTCTGCATCAGCATCTGGTCGCGCATGCGCTCGCGCGGGGCCTTCTCCAGGCGCACCTGGGCGGCCTCCATGTAGCGCGGATAAGCCTCGAGCCAGGCACCGGCGTCGGTCACGAACCCCGGGTACACCAGCCGCTGCATCTGTGCCTTGAGGTCACTGTATACCAGCGCCAGCGACAGGCTCAGGTTACCCTTCAACGCCTTTGTCACCGCCAGGTGGCCCTCCAGTGCCGGCTTGAGCACCGCCACCAGCTTGTCGGCATGGGGAACGATATCCTGGCGAACCGCCTGAATGCGTTGTTCCAGGGCCTCGGCACTGCGCGGCAGCGGGTCCACCGCCACGACCTGCCGGAAGACGGCTGTCACCACATCTTCGGTCAGTGCACGCTTGCTGCCTACCTTGGCGAACAATAGAGCACAGGTCGACAGTCCCTGGGTACGCTCGATAGCCTTCACTTGATCTGGCAGCCGTTCCATCGCCGCCTTGACCACCCCGCGGCGATGCGCTTCATGGGCCTTGGCCGGATGATCGAACAGCTCGAGGCTGAGCCCGCTCGACGAAGGCACCAGCGCCGGGAATGCCTCGACACGAATCCCGGCCTGGGAGGTCACCCGCGACTCCGGCAATGCCTGCTCGGGGAAGCCCGACAGCTCGGACTGGCTCTCCACGCTCTTGGCCAGCGCCCGGGCACCCTGACTGGCGGCAGCCTCGAAGCGCCGCTCCAGCGCCCGCAGGTCGCGGCCCTGGCCCAGCACCTTGCCACTGTGGTCGACCACCTTGAGGTTCATCACCAGATGGGGCTCGAGCTGATCGAGGCGCCAGTCGTCCGGCGACAGGCGCAACCCGGTCTTGACCCGCAGAAATTCACCGAGCGCCTCGGTCAGGCTGCCGTCCCCGGGCACCAGTGCCTCCAGCGCTGCGTCGACCCAGTCGGGGATCGGCACCACCTGCCGGCGTATCGACTTGGGCAGCGACTTCAACAGGGCGATGCACTTGTCCCTGAGCAGTCCCGGCACCAGCCACTCGAGGCGAGACGACGACAGCTGAGACAGCATCGCCGCCGGCACCGTCATGGTCACACCGTCATCCTCGGCCCCCGGCGCGAAGTGATAAGCCAGCGGATAGCGCACACCGTCGATCGACAGCTCGTCAGGATAGGCGTCACCGGTGACGTCATCCGCCTCCCGTGCCAGCAGCGCCTGACGGTCGAACTTGAGAAGCTCAGGGTCACTGCGCTCGGCCTTGCGGCGCCAGGCCTCAAAGCCCTTGCCGTTGACGATATCCTCAGGCAGGCGAGCGTCGTAGAAGTCGAACAGCTGCTCCTCGTCCACCAGAATGTCGCGCCGCCGTGCACGATCCTCGAGGTCCTCGACCTCGTCGATCAGCGCCCGGTTGTGGGCGAAGAACTCGCCCTTGGTGCGAAACTCGCCTTCCACCAGCGCCCGGCGGATAAACAGCTCACGGCTTTCGACCGGGGCGATGGGACCATAGTGGACCTTGCGCCGGGCCACGATCGGCAGCCCGAACAGGGTGACCTGCTCGAAGGCCACCACCTGGGCCCGCTTCATCTCCCAATGGGGCTCGCTGTAGCTGCGCTTGACCAGATGGCCCGCCAGAGGCTCGATCCACTGAGGCTCGACCCTGGCCACGCTGCGCGCGAACAGCTTCGAGGTCTCGACCAGCTCCATCGCCATCACCCACTTCGGAGACTTCTTTGAAAGCCCCGATGCCGGATGAATCATGAACTTGCGATTGCGCGCCCCAAGATACTCGCGGTTCTCGGTCAGGGTGCCCAGATGGCTCAGCAGGCCGGTCAACAGCGCCTTGTGCATGGCCACCGTCTGCTGACGCTTTCGCTCCTTGGCCTGACCGTCGTCATCTTCACCTTCGGCGGCGATGGCGGGCCTGGCCGACGGCACCTGGATATCCATGTCCTTGAGCAGCTGACGCAACTGGCGGAAGGTATCGTGCCACTCGCGCAGGCGCAGGTAATTCAGGAAGTTATCACGACACCAGCGACGCAACCGGTTGCCCGAGAGTTCCTCTCGGGCGGCTTCGAAGCCGTGCCACAGATTGAGCAGCGCCACGAAGTCGGAATCCGGATCCTGCCAGCGGCGGTGGGCCTGATCGGCGGCTTCGCGCTTGTCGGAGGGTCGATCACGCGGGTCCTGCACCGCCAGCGCCGAGACCACGATCAGCACCTCGCGCAGGCTCTGCTGCTCGCCCCCGGCCAGCACCATGCGGGCCAGGCGCGGATCGATGGGTAGTCGCGCCAGCCGTCGCCCCAATGTCGTCAGGCGGCTGTTGTCGTCGACCGCACCCAGCTCATAGAGCAACTTGAAGCCATCGGTGACGAAGCGCGAGTCAGGTGGATCGACGAAGGGAAAGTCCTGGATGTCGCCCAGTTTCAGCGACAGCATCGACAGGATCACCGAGGCCAGGTTGGTGCGCCGGATCTCCGGATCGGTAAACTCAGGGCGCGCCAGGAAGTCGTCTTCGTCATACAGACGGATGCACACGCCTTCCGCCACCCGGCCGCAGCGGCCCTTGCGCTGATTGGCGCTGGCCTGGCTGACCGCCTCCACCGGCAGGCGCTGAATCTTGGCGCGATAGCTGTAGCGACTGATGCGCACCAGCCCCGGGTCGATCACGTAGCGGATACCCGGCACCGTCAGCGAGGTCTCGGCCACGTTGGTGGCGAGCACGATGCGCCGCCCGCTGTGGGGAGCAAACACGCGGTTCTGCTCGGCGTTAGAAAGCCTGGCGTAGAGCGGCAGTATCTCTGTGCTCTTGAGATCGGCGCGCCGGAGCACGTCGGCGGTCTCGCGGATCTCACGCTCACCGGGCAGAAACACCAGGATATCGCGGGGACCATGGAACCAGCGCTTTTCGCGCTCGATGGTCTCGATTTCCTCCACCGCGTGAAGGATACCCTCGCTGAGGGTGCGGTCTTCCTCGTCATCTTCGTCGCGGATCAGCGGCCGATAGCGCACCTCCACCGGGTAGGTACGACCCGAGACCTCCACCACCGGAGCAGGACGCACGACGCCGTCCTGGTCTCGGCTGGCAAAGTGCTGACTGAAGCGTTCCACATCGATGGTGGCGGAGGTGATGATGACCTTGAGGTCGGGGCGGCGATCGAGCAGGCGCTTGAGGTAGCCGAGCAGGAAGTCGATATTGAGGCTGCGTTCGTGGGCCTCGTCGATGATCAGGGTGTCATAGCGGCGCAGGTCCGGATCCTGGCGGGTTTCCGCCAGCAGGATGCCGTCGGTCATCAGCTTGACCAGGGTGTCGTCGTTGGTCTGGTCGGTGAAGCGGACCTGATAACCCACCTGCTCGCCCAGCGGCACCTGCAGTTCTTCTGCCAGACGGGTCGCCACCGAGCGCGCCGCCAGGCGCCGCGGCTGGGTGTGGCCAATCAGCCCGCGACGGCCAAGCCCCAGCTCCAGACACAGCTTGGGCAACTGGGTGGTCTTGCCGGAGCCGGTTTCGCCGGCCACCACCACCACCTGATGGGACTCCAGTGCCTTGAGAATATCGGCTCGCCGCGCCGCCACCGGGAGCTGTTCGGGATAGTCGAGCGTGACCGGGCGCGCCTGGCGCGAGGCCAGGGTCTGACGAGAGCGCTGCCAGTGGTGCTCGACCTCCTTGAGTCCCCGGTCGATGGGCTTGCCGTCGCGTCGACGACGCTCGAGACCGGCCAGACGCTTGGCCAGCGTCGGGCGATCGCGAAGCATCACCTGTTCCAGTCCTTCGGTCAGAAACTTCAGGCGAGAGGCGTCGTCGGCGTTTTGCTGGGCGGTGGGCGTAGAACTACTCACGTTGGGGTCGAAGGCTCCGGGTGGATCATGGGCGCCGCGTCGCACGGACGCGGGGCGGGAAGGCTCCCGCAACGCAAAGGGCGCTATTGTAACGCCGCAGCCAAGGCAAGGGCCAATCGCCGGCCCCTGCCCTTCCCCGGACCTTGTCGGCGGGCGTCAGCCGTCGGTGCCGGTCCCGGTTTCGGTGCTGCCTTCGTCACGCAACTGGCGCCGGAGCACCTTGCCGACGTTGGTCTTGGGCAGTTCGTCACGAAACTCCACCAGCTTGGGCACCTTGTAGCCGGCCAACTCCTGCTTGCACCAGGCGCGCAGCTCGTCACTGGTCAAGGAGCTGTCCTTGGCCACCACGAACAGCTTGATGACTTCGCCGCTGGTATCGTCGGGCACCCCGACGGCGCAGGACTCGACCACCTTGGGGTGGGCCGCGACCACGTCCTCGATCTCGTTGGGATAGACGTTGAAGCCGGACACCAGAATCATGTCCTTCTTGCGATCGACGATACGCACGTAGCCATCGTCCTGGATGACCGCGATGTCACCGGTGTGGAAGAAGCCATCGGCATCGATGACCTTGGCCGTCTCGTCATCGCGGTTCCAGTATCCCTTCATCACCTGGGGGCCGCGCACGCACAGCTCGCCCGGCTCGCCCGGCTCGGGGTCGCCACCGTCAGGGTTGCACAGCTTGAGCTCGGTGCCGGCGACGGGGCGGCCGATGGTGCCCAGCTGTATCGCCTCCACCGGGTTGAAGCTGACGATCGGCGAGGTCTCGGTCAGGCCGTAACCCTCGGCGATGGGGCAGCCTGTCACCTCTTCCCAACGCTTGGCCGCGGCCTTGGTCAGCGCCATGCCACCGGAGATGGTCAGGTGCAGGTGGGAGAAGTCCAGCGCCTTGAAGTCGTCACGATTGCATAGCGCATTGAACAGCGTATTGAGCCCTACGAAGCCGGTGAAACGCGTCTTCGAGAGTTCCTTGATAAAGGTATCGAGGTCCCGCGGATTGGTGATCAGCAGCGAATGGTTGCCGCCTTCCAGCATGAACAGGCAGTTCACCGTAAAGGTATAGATGTGATAGACCGGCAGCGGCGCGACCACCACCTCGCTACCCTCGCTCAAGCCACCCCCGATGATCTGCTTGGCCTGCAGCATGTTGGCCACCAGATTGCGGTGGGTCAGCATCGTGCCCTTGGCAAGCCCGGTGGTCCCCCCGGTGTACTGTAGCGCGGCGATATCGTCGAGCTCGCGTTCTACCTCACGGTGCTCGAGGGAGGCGCCTTGCTTGAGCACCTGACGCAACCCGACCGCCTTGGGGATCGAGTAGCGCGGCACCATCTTCTTGACGTACTTGACCACAAAGTTGATCAGCGGTCGTTTGGGGAAGTCGTGCAGGTCACCGATCTCGGTGATCACCACATGCTCGATGTCGGTCTTGTCCAGCACCCGCTCGAGCTTGTCTGCCATGTTGGCCAGGATCAGGATCGCCTTGGCGCCGGAATCCTTGAACTGGTGGGTCATCTCGCGCTCGGTGTACAGCGGATTGGTGTTGACCACCACCATGCCGGCGCGAATGGCACCGAACACCGCTACCGGGAACTGCAGCAGATTCGGCAACTGGATCGCCACCCGATCACCGGGCTCAAGGTTGGTCTCGTGCTGCAGCCAGGCGGCGAAATCACCGGACAGCCGGTCAAGCTCGGCGTAGGTCAGGGACTTGCCCATGCACGAGAAGGCCACCTTTTCGTCGTAGCGCTTGACGGAGCGGTGGAAGATATCCATCACCGAATGATAGTCATCGAGCCCTTCCAGGGCCTCCCCCCGAACGATCGATGCAGCGGCGTTCTCACTCATGGGCGTTCTCCATTCGGGGGACCAGGTCCCCTCTTATTATCAAATTGTGGTGTCGACACTGGCTACCATAGCCCAGTCCCGCAGCGACTGTAATACGCTTGATTCAAACTTTCGTTTAAAACCCGCTATTCATCGCTTAGATAACGGGCCACGATCTCGCCTTCCCGCCACACCAGCAGCTCACCCGGCTGCATGCGCACCCACTCTTCGTTGTCGGTGAGCGGTTCGGTGGCCAGCACCGAGACCACATCGTCGGGGGTGGTGTGCTCGACAAAGTTGACCACCATCTCGGCGTCCGACAGGTTGGCCTCGCCAAAGGGCGCGCGGCGGGTGATATGGGCGAGCTTGGTGGAACAATAGGTGTACAGGTACTCGCCGTCGGCCAGCAGCAGGTTGAAGACGCCCAGACCTCTGAGCTTCTCGCACAGCTCGTGCAGCGAAGACCACAGACCGCGACGATCCTCCGGCGGGTCTGGATAGCGCCGCCGGAGCTCACCCAGCAGGTGGCAGAAGGCGTGCTCGCTGTCGGTGGACCCCACCGGTCGATAGCTGGCGAGGTCCAGCGTCTCCCAGCCGGACAACTGGCCGTTGTGGGCATAGCACCAGGGCTGCCCCCACATCTCGCGCACGAACGGATGGGTATTGGCCAGCTTCACTCCGCCCACATTGGCCTGGCGGATGTGGCTGATGACGATATTCGACTTGATCGGGTATTCACAGATCAGCCGGGCGATTCGCGAGTGCACCGAAGGATGAGGGTCGCGAAATTCGCGATAGCCCCCCTCTTCGTAAAAAGCGATGCCCCAGCCGTCACGGTGGGGACCGGTGCCGCCGCCACGATGCAGAAAGCCGGTAAAGCTGAAACAGATATCCGTGGGCACATTGGCACTCATGCCCAGAAGCTCACACATGGGGTTCCTCTCTTGTTGACCCGGCCGCAGCCAGGCGAGTGCGCCGGCGACGCCACAACAGCCAGGCGATCACCACCACCGCCAGGATAGCGGCCACCAGCCAGCTGCGCGGATCATGCCGAGCACGCTCGAGGGCGGGCTCAAGACCAGGCCTTCCCTCGCGCCACCACTGCACCAGCCGCTCGGGGCCTTCATTCACCAACGCCACAAACTGGTCGGCCAGCGCCTCGCCAGCCTCCTCCTCGGCCTGTCGCTCACTGGCTTCGGCGAAGCGTTCACCGGACAGGGTGGGGCCTGCCAGCGCCCGATCCAGGGCCACCTCGCCATCGCGATTGATCCACAGCGGCGGCAGGTTCCAGCGGGTCTCGTTGCCGTCGATCGTCGCCACCGCCGAGATCCGCAGCGGACGGCTGACCTCATCCTCCTGGGGCGGAATTTCCAGGCTCCAGCGCCTGGCGTCTGCCGGGGCCACCTCCAGCGACTGGCCCAGCAGATCGGCCTCGAAGCGGGTGTTGTCGTGGCCAAGGCGCGGATGTTCGGCCACCAGCGTCACCCGACGCCCGGATTCGTCCAGTGCCGCGCCGACGGCCGGCAGCACATTGACCGCCTGCACCCGTCGGCGATGGAAGTCCTCGCCCTCGGCGGTGATCACCAGCTCAGCCGCGCCGGTGCCCGACGGCGACGGCAGCCGCCCGCGAAACACGCCATCATCGTTGCCAAGCGCCAGGATCTGCAGGCCGTCCACCGCCTCGCCGGACAGCTCCGCCGTCACCTTGAGCCCCTCGGGCACCGTCACCTCGCCGTCACTTTCGACACGCACCGCCAACGGCACCTCGAAGCCGGAATACAGCGTCGCGGGCAGCGTCTCCGTCACCAGGTGGCGATCGCTGTTGACGGTAATCCGCGAGTCCGCCGCCAGAGGACCTTCGATCCGCCACTCCCCCTGGGCGGGGTCGGGTACGCGGATCAGGTCGAAGCGTGGTTCCCGCTGCCAGCGCACCTCTGCGGGTGCGGTGTCGCGGGTGTAACGGGTGCCGTCCGGCGCCACCAGGGTCACCTCTCCCTGGCCGGGGTCATGGAAGATCAACGCGGAAAAATCGTCGACGCCGGCATCGACGGTGAAACGACGGTCCTCAAGCGGCACCTGATCCACCGGGAAGATGCGCTCGACGATATCGAGAAAGGCGCCCAACAGGGCGTCCGGTGTCTCGACCACCGCCGCCAGCCCCCCGGTGCGCTGCGCCAGTCGCTCGACCAGGGCAACGTCGGCGCCTGGCGAAAAGGCGATGGCGTGGATGGCCACCCCCTGGTTGGCCAGGTCCGGCACCATCGCCTCGACCAGGCGTTGGCGAGAGGCAAGGTCCACGTCGGGCTTGGCACCCCGGCCCGGCGACAGGTCGATCACCCCGTCGGTCAGCAACACCAGGTGGCGCCAGCCGTCACCCTCGGCTGCCGCCGCGGTGCGCAGCGCCGCCTCGATATCGGTATGCTGCTGATACTGTTCCAGCGCCGGCGGCAGCGCCAAGGCCCGCTCGCGCCACTGGGCGTCGACCTGCCCCAGAGGCAACGGATTGTCGATCGACTCGCCGAAGGTCCAGATGCCGGCGCTGACACCACTCGGCAACAGCGCCACCAGCATGTCCAGCGCACTGCCTGCCAGGCGATTGGGGTCATTGGTCTTCATGCTGCCGGACACGTCCACCACGACGCGAACGTCCGGTGGCTCATCCGAGCCCGCTTGCCCAGTCGCCGACTGGGCAAGCGCCGTCAGCGGCGACAGGCACAACGCCACGATTGTCGCCATCATTACCCCTTTCCCGCAGCGTTGCTGGCCCCGCTTGGCCATGTGTCCTCCTTGGAACTCGCCCGGAATCTCCAGGCCGTGGGCGGTGGACGTCTTTTACATCCCCCTTCGACGTGTTCATCGATGGTCCACCGTTCACGGTGGCCAGAGCGACCTCGCCAGCAGTTTCTAGCCGAACAGTTTCTAGCCGAGCACCGGCTCCTGACGCTCCCGCCCTTCTTCACGCGACGCCCCATGAGCCTCTGCGTCCTGGTCACGCGCCGCTGCAGCGGCCTCGGCCTTGCGCAGACGGCGGCGACGGCCACTCCACCACAGTGCCAGTCCGAACAGCGCACCGATCGCGGCGCCGACGATGACGCGCGTGGCCGCCGGCACCAGCACGCCATTGTTGCCGTCCATGAAGGCGACCGCTGCCACCATGATGGCCGGCGCCTGACCGCTGTAGACCTGGCCTTCCTCGATCAGCGGCAGTTCGAACATCGACGGCATCCACATCACGCCGGCCACTGCCCAGGTCAGCACCAGGCGTGGCAGGCGCGGTAAAAAAGCCAGTCCAAGGTAGCCAGCCAACAGTACGACCAGCGACAATGCGCCATAGATCAACCACAGCGTGGACATGGAATCCGAAATCAACATTGCATGCTCCAACCTGACGTGCGCGCCGCGCACAGATGAAATTTCTCTTGAGTATGGTACATCTCGCACCATGAAAGCACAGCCGCCAAATGCACCGGCCGCAGCAACTCGGGGCCCCGCCCTGGACTTCACGCGTCAGGACGATAACGCCTGGCACTGGCTCGAGAATCGCGACGATCCCGCCGTGAGTGACTTTCTCGAGGCCGCCAACCGCCAGGCCGACACCTGGTTTGCCCCTCTGGAATCCTTGATCGAGCGACTCTACCAGGGCCACCTGGCGCGGCGAGAGCTGGCCGTCAAGGGGCTGCCCAGTCGCCTGGACCACTTCACCCTGTGGAGCGAGACCGCCGCCGACGCCGACTATCCGGTCTGGTGGCGCCACCCCAACGATGCCCCGCAGTCGCGCGAGGTGTTCTTCGACCTCGAGGCCAGAGCGCAGGAGCACACCTTCCTCGAACTCGGTGACATGGCGCTGTCCCCGGACGAGCAGTGGCTGGCCTGGACCGAGGACACCCAGGGTGACGAGACCTATCGCCTGTTCATCAAGCGCCTGCCCGATGGCGCCGAGCATCGACTGCGGGACGACATCGGCCCTGAGCTGTGCTGGGCCGAGGACGGCCAGACCCTGCTGTTCACCCGCTACGACGCCACCCAGCGACCCGACAGCGCCTGGCGGCTCAGCCTGTCGCTGGATGCGGCCAGCGCAGACGCCAGGGTCGAGACCGACGAGCTGGTCCTGCGCGAGGACGACGCCGAGTTCTGGATCGGTCTGGGCAAGACCCGATCGCGGGCCTGGCTGACCATCGAGTCGGCCTCCAAGGACACCAGCGAGACCCATCTGGTTCCGGCCCACGCGCCAGCGACTCCCCCGCACTGCTTTCAGCCCCGTCGCCCGGGCGTTGAGTACGCCCTCGATCATCGTCCCGGTCACTTCTATGTGTTGCACAACGAAGGGCTGGTGCACTTTCAGCTGGAAGTGGAGAACGAGGACCGCTCCGGTCAGCGGCGAGTACTGGTGCCCCATCGCCAGGAGACCACCCTGGAGGGTGTCGATGCCTACGCCTGGGGCCTGGTGATCGCCGAACGCGACCACCTCGAGGCCCAGGTGCGCCTGCGTCGCCTCGAGTTCGACAGCGACCACAGCGTCACCCTCGACGCCCCCCTGCCCTGCTCGCCCGCACCGCTTAGCCTGGGGCTCGGCGACAGCCCACACTTCGACGACCGGGTACTGCGCCTGCGCGAGGAATCCTTCTGCACCCCGCCAAGCTGGTGGTCGCTGGATCTTGATAGCGGCGAGCGCCGACTGCTCAAGCGGCAGCCTCTGCACGGCGATCTGGCACCGGAAGACCTGCACTGCCAACGGCTGTGGGCCGAGTCCCACGACGGCGAGCGGGTACCGGTGTCCGTGGTCTGCCGCAAGGACCTGGCGAACCAGCCGCTGCCGACGCTGCTGTATGGCTACGGCGCCTACGGCGAGGCGCTGGACCCATGGTTCTCGGTATCCCGCCTGGAACTGCTCCAGCGTGGCGCGGCCTTCGCGGTGGCCCACGTGCGAGGCGGCGGTGAGCGCGGCGAACCCTGGTACCTGGCCGGCAAGCTCGAGCACAAGCCCAACAGCTTCGAGGACTTCCTGGCCGCACGTGACGCCCTGGTCGACGCGGGTGTATCGAATCCCCAGCGTATCGTCGCCTACGGGGCCAGCGCCGGCGGTCTGCTGGTGGGCGCCAGCCTCAATCGCGCGCCACAGGCATTCTGCGCGGCGGTACTCGACGTGCCCTTTGTGGACGTCCTGCGTACCATGGAAAACCCGGACCTGCCGCTGACCACGGCGGAGTACACCGAATGGGGCAATCCCAGCCACGCTGCCGACGCCCGACGCATCGGCAGCTATTCACCGCTGGACAACCTCGATGCCGAGGCCTGGCCGCCAGTATTCCTCCAGGGTGGCTGGCACGATAGCCGTGTGCCCTACTGGGAGCCGGCCAAGCTCTACGCACGCCTGAGCCTGGCGAACGCCGAGCAGGCGGCACTGTCCAACCGGACAACCCTATTGAAGACCGACATGACGTCCGGTCACGGCGGCGCCTCGGGTCGTTTCAAGGCCTGGCGCGAAGGGGCACGCCAGGATGCCTTCGTGCTCTGGGCCCTGGACTTGCTGGATGCAGACCTGGTGAATGCGGACCTGATGGACAACTCTCCGGTCGAATCACCAAGGCCCCATCCCTGCTCCACCGACGAGAGCCCGCAGGCCTGACCGCACCTTTGGACGCCCTTGGCCGCTTTAGCGGCCACTTTCAGAATAAGGAATTTCATGAACGCCAAACCGATGCTCGCCCTCACCGCTGCGCTATGGCTCGGCACCTCCCTCGTCGGCTGCTCCGACGACAGCGATTCCGAGACGTCCGAAGGCGCGTCACAGCAGAGCGAAAACGTCACCTCCGGTAATGGTGGCGGCAGCAACGAGAGCGCAGACTCCGCCAGTGAAGACGACACCAGCGGCGAACAAGGCGACGACATCTCGGAGATGAGCCCGGCGGATCGCCGCGAGGCACTGGAGCAGTCCCTGCGCGCCAACTTTGATCCCCAGCTCGGCGAGATTCGCTACCTGGTCGGCTGGAGTGACCTGAACGACGATGGTCAGGACGAGGCCGTGGTCCACGTGGTCGGCCCGATGGTCTGCGGCACCGGGGGTTGCGATACCCTGATCCTCGAAGCCCAGGACGACGCCTACCGCGTCATCAGCGCCCAGCCCACCACCCAGCCTCCGATCCAGCTTGGCGAAGCATCTCACGAGGGCTGGCGAGACCTGGTGGTCAAGCGCCACCTGGCCGCCGATCAGCCGGCGCAGGCCCTGCACCTGCGCTTCGACGGCAGCAGCTACGTCGAAGCCGAGGGCAACGAAGGCGAGGCCGAGAACGCCACCGTCCTGATCGAAGACTTCAACAGCCTCGATGACGCCCGTCCGCTGTTCACCGGTGAGGGGGCCATGTCGGGGTCTCTCGAAGGTGACATGGAAGGCGAGATGGAAGAAGCGATGGAAAGCGAGCGCTCAGAGCCGGCGGTCGACCCCGACGCCGCCGCTACAGCCGCCGAACCGCAAGGTAGCGATGACGCCCAGGCTGACAACGAAGGAGACAGCACAGAAGACGGCGACGACCGGCAGACGGACGCTAGCCACAGCGGCAATTGATCGCCAACACTCGGCGAAGCCCTCTTTGCCGACAAGGCGCCGGGCCTCTTCACGAGGCCCGGCGCTGTCGTTTCCCTATCTAGCCGGTCATAGCCGGTCAGGCGGCGGTGGCTCCATGACGGGCCAGACCACGGCCCAGGGCGTAGCTCCCCCAGGCCACCACAAAGGTCAGCGGTGCCGAGGCTCCGGCCAGACTCGGCGACAGCATCAGCGCGATGCCGACAATCGCTGCCAGGGCCCAGGCCGCCAGCCCCACAGGGTTGAAGGCGC
Source organism: Halomonas sp. OfavH-34-E (assembly GCF_024124525.1). Taxonomy (NCBI): domain Bacteria; kingdom Pseudomonadati; phylum Pseudomonadota; class Gammaproteobacteria; order Oceanospirillales; family Halomonadaceae; genus Halomonas; species Halomonas sp. OfavH-34-E. The sequence goes on from NZ_JAMXRY010000001.1 coordinate 137,311, forward strand.
TGATGTCAGCGTCCAGGTCGACCTCGAGACGCCCCTCCGGCGACAGGATATGGGCCAGTGCCACCCCCACCCAGGCCACCACGAACACGCCTTGATAGGCCAGGGCCGCCAGCAGGTAGCTGAACACGTCCGCCCGCATCAGCAGGTAGGCAAGCCCGCCCACCAGACAGCCGGCCAGGATCTTGTTGAGCTTGAGGCCGGTGAGCTTGCCGACGAAGGCCTCGAGATTGACCGTCGCCAGGTAGAAGTTGGCGGTATTAATGCGGCTCTGGGTCACCCACACCAGCGCCAGCCCGCCGAGCCCCATCAACTCTAGCAGCCCCAACACGATGGACGCCTCCGACAGGCCGTCGGTAGGCAGGCAGGCGTCGAGCAGGATCCCCACCACTCCGCTGAACACGAAGGTCATCAGATAAAAGGGAATGCCGAAGGTGACGCGGGCATGGAAGCGGCTATCCTCGACGCGACCGAAGCGGGCGTAGTCGAAGGTAAACATCATCAGCACCCAGACCCCCATGTAGTAGGCAAAGGTGGACAGCCAGCCGAAGGGACTGGCGCCTCCTTCGGGCACCCGGGAGAGCCAGCCGGAGGGATAGCCGAACTCGGCCATCGCCATGCCCACGGCGATCAGCATGCCGACGATGTACACCGGCAGCAGCACGCCGTTGAACTTGTCGAGCCAGTGCTGGACGCTGCCGAAGATCAGCGAGACTCCGACCACCACCACGATCAGGGTAGCGCTGGCCATGCCGAGCGAGGGCGACCACTCGGACAGCACCAGCGCCATCACATAGCCTTCGAATACCGCGTAGTAGAGCGCCGTGGCAAAAAAGATCAGGGTCGCGATCATCGCCCCCAGATGACCGAACAGGACCCGGGAAAACAGCGCCACGGTCAGCCCGGTACGTATCGCATAGCGGCTGATCACCGCATTGATGACGCCGTAGCAGACCACCGTCAGGGCGATCCCGATCAGCGCGTTGGTGGTGCCGTAACTGCGGGCCATGGCGGCGGCCACCACCATGTAGAAGATGGCGCTGCATACCGCCCACCAGGCCATCATCAGATTGCCCCTGGGCATGCGTTGGTCCAGGGGCATGGGGCGGTCGGCGAAGTCGCCGGCGCCTTGCCCAGCCTTCTCGCGGGATGTCGTGTCGTTCATGGTTGTTGCCTCGTGCTGTTGTTGTGGTTGGACGAAGCCCTTGGACCGAAAAGCCAGCCCATACCTCGGTGACAGGGCTCGAGTGACATTCCGGGCAAGGGGAGCCCGGGCGGAGACATCTGGCTCCGCCGGGCAAAGTGGCAATTGCGGGAATAAGTGAGACGGGATCGAAGCACTCAGGCTCTTGCCTTCGATCCTTTTCAGCCGGCTAGTCGAGCGCCTGGCCGAGGGCCTGGTCCCGGGCATCGCCCAGTGCTTGACGCAGTGCCTCCAGGCGCCCTGCGTAGGCCCTGCGCGCCTCCAGCGCCTGTTCGAGGGACACCTGTACGAAGCGCACCTTCTGATGGGGCTGAATCTGGCCCACCAGATCCATGTCGGCGCTGATCACCGTGCCAACCATGGCGTAGCCACCGCCGGACACGGCGTCTCGGTGGAGAATGATCGGCTCGCTGCCGGCGGGCACCTGGATCGAGCCGATGGGATAGCAGGCATCGACGATGTTGGACGGGTCGTCACCGGCTCCGAAGGGCGGCTCTCGCTCGATGAACCGAAGCGGTGTACCGCCCTTGAAGCGATAGCCGATGCGATCGGCCTCCGAGGCCACGCTCCAGTCCTCCTGATAGAAGCGTTCCCTCGCCTCTTCCTCGAGCAGGTGGTCGTAAAGTCCGGGCACAACGCGCAGCTCATAGTGCTTGGCAAAGCGCGGCACAAAGGCCTCGGGAAGACGCCGACCGACTGCCGCGCGGCTTGCGGCGTTCGATTGACCGAGGGGCAGCACATCGCCAGCCTTGAGCGGACGCCCCTCGTAGCCACCGAGGGCGCCGAGCGCGTAGGTGCTGCGGCTACCCAGACGCTCGGGCACATCGATGCCGCCCTCCACCGCCAGGTAGAGCCGCGCCCCGGCGCGCACAAAGTCGAAACTCAGCACGCTGCCGGCGGGCACCTCGAGCACCTCGAAGTTGGGATGGGGCTGGCCATCGATCTTCGGCACCATTTCCGCGCCGCCGGTGGCGATACGGCAGGCCTGGGTAAAGCGCAGCTCCGGCCCCATCAGGGCGCACTCGAGCACCGCGGCGTCCTCGGCGTTGTCCAGCAGCAGGTTGGCCGAGCGCATGGCGAACTGGTCCATGGCGCCAGAGGGCGGAATGCCCAGGTGGTAATGACCGGCGCGTCCAGCATCCTGGACCGAGGTCGCAAGCCCCGGCTTGATCACTTCAATGCTCATTGAGCACCTCCTCGACGCGACGGGCCACGGCTTCCGGGGCCTCGCGATATTCATCCAGGTCGAACACGAATGGCGCGGTTTTCGGGCGGAAGCGCCCGGCCTCGGCAGCGGCCACCATCGCGTCGTACTCGCTGCGATCGACGGGTCGATGCTTGACGATGTCACCGGGACGGAAATAGATCATCGAGTCATCGATGTGGGGCTGGCTGCCGCTGGGATCGTAGATCGGCATGGGGGTCACCCCGAACATCTGATAGCCCCCGGCGCCGCGCACCGAGTAGATGCAGCTGAAGCAGCCGCCATAGCCGACGGTCTGCTTGGGCGTATCGGTACGAGGCCGTACGTACTTGGGCACCTCGATCTGCCGCTCACGGGGCACCATCTGGTACATGAACGGCAGGCCGGCGACGAAGCCCACCATGGACACGAACCAGGGACTGGCGCTGTGGGCCTCGATAAAGCCATCGACGCTGGCAAAGCCGTTGATCCTGGCGGCGTACTCCAGATCGGTGCCTGACGGGTCCTGGTGGCGATCGCGAAAGCGCATCAGCGTCTCGTGGGTCCAGGGGTCGTTGTAGAGCACCGGCACCTCCACCACCCGGGTCTCCAGGCGCTGAACCTGCTGGCCGAGCACCTCGGCATCGATCTGCTCCAGAGTCTCGATCAAGCGTGACAGCGGCAGCCGGTCGGGATCGTAGCGCACCTGATAGGAGGCGTTGGCGGGACAGATCTCGGCCACCCCGGGGATCTCGCGCTCGGCAAGCCGACTGGTGATCGACACCCCGCGAAAGAAGGCTTCCAGGTTCATCGCCTCGGACAGTTCGACGAACAGGAACTCGTCTCCGGCGGCGCTGTAGCGCGCTGGCTTGGCCTGCCTGGGGTCACGCTGGGTGGATGGCTTCATGACGCTTGCTCCTGTACTGATGGCGCTGACGCCGCCGAGGCTGTGTCCAGCCAGAGCTCCAGGGTGCCGGTATGGAAGTCGCCGCGACGTACTGCCTGGTCTTCCACCAGCCGACGATGCAACCCCGCCGTGGTGGTGAAGCCCTCCAGCGTGAATTCGTCGAGGGCACGACCGGCACGGACCAGCGCCGAGGCGCGATCCTCGTCCCAGACGACCAGCTTGGCCACCAGCGAGTCATAGAACGGCGGCATCCTGTAGCCCTCGTACAGGGCGCTGTCGACGCGTACTCCCGGGCCGGTGGGCCAGGTCAGTCGCTCGACCTGCCCCAGCGACGGGAAGAAGCCATTGTCCGGGTCTTCCGCGTTGATACGCATCTCCACGGCCCAGCCACGTATCGCGATATCGTCCTGGACCACCCCCAGCGGCTCACCCAGGCATACCCTGAGCATCGCCCGCACCAGATCGACACCGGTGATCATCTCGGTGACCGGATGCTCCACCTGGATGCGGGTATTCATCTCGATAAAGAAGAACTCACCGCTGTCATCGTCGTACAGGTACTCAAGCGTCCCGGCGGCCTTGTAGCCGACGTGCTCGGCGAGCGCCACCGCTGAGGCGCAGAGGCGCTCGCGGGCGGCCTCGTCCAGCGCCGGCGATGGGCTTTCCTCGAACACCTTCTGACGCCGTCGCTGCAGCGAGCACTCCCGCTCGTACAGATGCACGGCACGCTCACCGTCGGCCAGGATCTGCACCTCGATATGTCGTGCACGCTCGATAAAACGCTCGAGATAGACGCTGTCATCGCCGAAGGCGGCTCGCGCCTCGCTCTGGGCCAGCGGTAGCTGGGCGCGGAGTTCCGCCTCGTCGGCAGCGGTGCGAATGCCGCGCCCGCCACCGCCGGCGGCGGCCTTGATCAGCAGTGGATAGCCGACCTCGAGTGCGACCTTCACCGCCTCCTCCACGTCGGCCACCGCCGACGGCGACCCCGGCACCACCGGAACACCTGCGACCAGAGCGGTGCGCCTGGCCTCGGCCTTGTTGCCCATGCGCTCGATCAATTCGGCGTCGGGGCCGACGAAGATCATGCCGGCCTCGACCACACGGCGCGCGAAGTCGGCGCTCTCCGACAGGAAGCCGTAGCCGGGATGGACCGCCTCGGCACCGACTTCCCGGGCTGCCGCCAGGATCGCCTCGATGTTCAGATAGCTCTTGGCGGCCTGGGCCGGGCCGATACATACCGCCTCATCGGCCAGTTTGACCGCCAGGCTGTCGGCGTCGGCCTCACTGTGGGTGACGATGCTGGTCAGGCCGAGTTCGCGGGCGGCGCGCACCACCCGCACGGCGATCTCACCGCGATTGACGATCAACAGACGGGTCGCATTCATGCCTCGCCCTCCGAAACGTCGATGACCAGGATGTCCTGACCGGCTTCCAGCACATCGCCGTCATCCACCTCGATGGACGCGATCTGGCCTGTCACCTCGGCCTTGAGTTCGCAGAACTGCTTCATCACTTCGAGCAGGCCGATGGTGTCGCCGGCCTGGACGCTATCACCCGGGGACACGAAGGCCTCGGCCTCGGGCGAGGGACGGCGATAGAAGACGCCGGGAAAGGGGGCTTGCTGTGTTTGCTGGGACATGAGGTCTCTCGCTTGTCATTGGAATTGGTTTGCGCTGAACACGATCAAGGTGAAGATGGCTGTGGCCAGGCGGCCGCAGGCTCAGGGAGCCTTGAGCTCGATGCTGGCATCGGCCAGCCGGCGGCGGATGGCGTCGAGCATCTCCAGCGCCCCGGGGGAATCGCTGTGCAGACACACCGACTGAAAGCTGACCGGTACACGCTTGCCGCTGGCGGTCTCGACCACGCCCTCGCGGGCCGCCAGCAGCACCTTCTCGGCTACCGTTTCGGGGTCGAGGCGCTGCACCTGCCGGACAAAGACGATGGAACCCTGATCGTCGTAGTCACGATCGGCGTAGAACTCGTGGACGCGCTGGATGCCCTCGGCCTCGGCGACCCGATCGATCACCGACCCGGCCAGGCAGTAGATCGGCAGATTGGCGTCGATGGTCATCAGTGCGCGACATAGCGCCGTGGCGAAGCCCTCGTCCCTGGCCGCGTGCATGAACAGGGCCCCGTGAAGCTTCAGGTGATGAAGGCCTAGGCCCTCCCGGGCGGCCAGTTCGCGCAGGGCGCCGAGCTGATAGATGACGTCATTGACCAGTTCATCGGCGGCGGCGTGAATATGCCGGCGACCAAAGCCGACCAGGTCGCGGAAACCGGGATGGGCCCCCACCGCGACACCGTGCTTCGCCGCCTGCTGCAGGCTATGGGTCATGATGGTGGGATCGCCGGCGTGGAAGCCGGTGGCGATATTGGCGGAACTGATGCCGGCCATGATGCGATCGTCGATGTCTCCGCCGATGCGCCAGGCGCCGAATCCCTCCCCCATGTCGGCATTGAGGTCCAGTGTTGTCATTGTGGGTCTCCTCGCGGGTGTTCCATCGTTGTATATGAGAGACGCCACTGATTGGAAATACCAATTCTTGTTTGGCATTATCAAAAAATCCGAATAACAGGTTCGAACAACAGAACTTGAGGGAGATCTCACATGGCGCGCAGTCCTTCCCTTCGCAAGCTGCGCTACTTCGTGGCGGTGGCGGAAAGCGGCAAGGTGACCCAGGCCGCGGTGGACCTGAACGTGTCCCAGTCGTCGATCACCACCGGGGTGCGGGAAATCGAGGACGAGCTGGGCGTCAAGCTGTTCGACCGACAGGCCCAGGGCATGGTGCTGACCCGCGAAGGCACGCGTTTTCTCGACCGGGTCAGACACGTCTTCCAGGCGGTGGACGAGGCCTTCGACTCGACCCGGGTGCACTCGCCGACGCTGGAGGGACGCCTCGATCTGGCCATGAGCTATACCGTGGCGGGTTACTTTCTTCCGCCGCTGCTGGCACAGTTTCAACGTCGCTATCCCGGTGTGACGGTACGCCTGCACGAGGCCTCGAGGCCGACGATCCAGGCCGGCCTGCTCGGCGGGCGCTTCGATCTGGCCATCATGTTGATCTCCAACCTTGAACCGGGTGCCCCGCTGGCCCAGCACCTGCTGATCCGATCGCCCCGCCGCCTGTGGGTCGCCAGCCACCACCCTCTTCACGGCAGGCGCGACGTTGGCCTGGCCGACGTCGCCCGCGAGCCCTATATCATGCTCAACGTCGACGAGGCCGAGCAGACCGCACTGCGCTACTGGGCACCATCGGGACTCGGTCCACAGACGCTGTTCAGCACATCCTCGGTGGAAGCGGTGCGCTCCCTTGTCGCCAGCGGCTCGGGCGTCAGCATCCTGTCGGATATGGTCTATCGGCCCTGGTCGCTGGAGGGCCGACGCATCGAGCACATCGACCTGGCCGACCCCATCCCGACCATGGACGTGGGCTTCGCCTGGGACCGCAAGAGAGCACTGTCGCCGCCGGCCCAAGCGTTTCGCGACGCCCTGATCGAGGCCATGGCGGCGGGCTGACGGCACGCCAGGTACCAGGGGCATGCCACAACGCAAGCGACCTCCCGAAGGAGGTCGCTATCAGAGATTGCAGGTGGCGTTGCCACAAGAGGCGTTCAGCCCTCGACCGGGATCACTGCGATGATGTGGTCCTCGAGGTCGGCCTCGTCCACCTCGGTCTCGGGGATGGCGAAGCTGCGCACGCTGATACCCTTGCGGTGGACCCGCTCGGGATCACCGCAGATCAGATGGTGCCAGCCGGCGAGCTTTCGTCCCTCGGCCAGCCGTCGGTAGGCGCAGGAGTGCGGCAACCACTTGAACTGGTGGGCGAGCTCGGGCGTCAGTTGGGTGCAGTCCGGCACCTTGGCGAGGCGATTGTCATAGTCGCTGCAGCGGCAGCTGTGGGTATCGAGCAGCCGGCAGGACAGGCCCAGCACCGCCAGATCGCCGGTGTCCTCGTCCTCGAGCTTGCGCAGGCAGCACTGGCCGCAGCCATCGCACAGCGCCTCCCATTCCTGCTGGGTCAGCTCATCGAGCGCGTAGCGCTCCCAGAAACGTTCTCTCAGCTCGGCCATGACGTCAGTAGCGGGCTTCGGTGGGGGTGCGATACAGGTCCAGCAGATACTCGTCCTTGGCCGGCGGCATCTGAAAATAGAACCCCTTTTCCTCGATCGCCGCCATCACCTCGGCGCCGCTGGCGCGCGCCAGCGCCTTGTCGGCGGTGAGGATCATGGTCATCACCGATACCGGCGTGCCGAAGCGCTCCATCAGCGCTTCGGGGACCCGCTTGAGCCCCTCGCGCTTGTCCACGTAGAGATACATCTCGTCCTTGCGCGAGCTCTTGAATATCTCGCACAGCATCTTGCCCTGCATCGTCGTCATGTCGGTCTCATCGGGCGCCACCTGGGCTGCCCTGTCGGTCTGGTGGGCGTCCTTTCGATTCATCGGACGCCTCGTCGTTGCTGTTAGTGTTTCGTCAGCCTGGTCGAGTCCTTCTTTCTAGCCGGCTTGGGCCAACTCCCCCAGGGCTCCTTCAAGGCGCTCATTAAGTCGTTCGCCACGCCAGCCACTGGGCAGCGGCAGCGGCTGGTTGCGCAGGCTGGCGGTGACCAGGGCTTCCAGCTCACGCCGGCGCAGCAGCACCTCGGGGGCGACGCCCAGCGACTCGGCGTCGAGATTGACCACCTTCTTGAGCGCCTTCATGCGCGCCTTGAACGGCGGCAAGGTTGGTGCCAGTGGCGCAGGTGCGAGCTCCGAGACCTCTCGGTGGGCGGCCTGCTTGACCATCGCCAAGAGGGTGTCGCCCTCTCGCTTGATCAGGGTCGGCTTGACGCCCTCCACCGCCGCCAGGTCATGACGGTTGGCCGGCATCTTCTCGGCGATGGCGTAGAGCACACGATCCTGAATCACCCAGTTGCGCGGCAGGTCCCTGGCCCGGGCCTCGCCCTCGCGCCAGGTGGTCATCAGGCGGTAGGCCTCGACCTGACGCGGGGCCAGCCGCCATAGCTGACGCTGGCGCAGGTACCACTGGCCGTCGCTTTCGCTGGAGCGCTGCGACTGGGCCACCAGGTCGGTACAGTCCTCCAGCACCCACTCGAGTCGACCGTGGCGCTCCAGCGACTCACGCTGGTGCTGCCACACCATCAGCAGGTAGACCACGTCCAGCGCCGCGTAGCTCAGCTGGGAATCGCTCAGGGGGCGCTCCAGCCAGTTCGAACGGGTCTCTTCCTTGGGCAGCGTCTCGCCCACCCAGAACTCCACCAGCCGCTGGTAGCCCATGGCGGCGTCTTCGCCCAAGAGCCCCTGGGCCACCTGGGTGTCGACCAGCGGCGTCGGCGCGACCCCGGCCCAGTGGCCGAATACCTCGAGGTCCTCGCTGCTGGCGTGCAGGAGCTTCAAGGCGTCATTGGTCAGCAGTTGCCGGCAACGCTCGGTGCAGGCGACCTCCAGCGGGTCGATCAGATAGGTGGCGTCGCCACCGTAGATCTGGATCAGTGCGGGAACCGGGTGAAAGGTCTTCTCGCGAAAGAACTCCGTGTCCAGCGCCAGTACCGGTGCCTGGGACAGCGCCTGGCAGGCGTCGTCGAGAGCGTCGGCGCTATCGATCCATCGAATATCAGGGATTACAGGCATTCAAGCATCCATTTGAGGCAACAACGTTCGCCCGACTTATTCACTGTCGAAGGGCAGGCGACCGGAAAAGGCGCGGCTCAAGGTCCCGCCGTCGACGTACTCGAGCTCCCCCCCCATGGGAACACCATAGGCCAGACGCGACAGACGTGCACCGTGGCGCTGGATCTGGGTGGCGATATAGTGGGCGGTGGCTTCGCCTTCCACGGTGGGATTGGTCGCCAGCACCACCTCCTCGATCAGACCTTCTTCCATCAGGGTCTCGAGCTGATCGAGACCGATGTCCTCGGGCCCGATACCGTCCAGCGGCGACAGGTGGCCGTGCAACACGAAGTAACGTCCCTGAAAGCCGCCGGCCTCCTCGATGGCCAGCATATCCGCCGGCGACTCGACCACACACAGCAGGCTGTCGTCCCGACGCGCGCTCTGACAAAGCCCGCACAGCGGCTCTTCGGTCAGGGTCCGGCAGCGCTGGCAGTAGCCTACCCTTTCGACCGCCTCACGCATCACCTCGGCCAGACGCTGGCCGCCTTCACGCTGGCGCTCCAGCAGGTGCATGGCCATGCGCTGGGCGGTCTTGGGCCCGACGCCCGGCAGCACGCGGAGTGCGTCCATCAATTGCTCGACCAGGGGAGAAAAACTCATGGGCAAACTCGTCCAGCGCCGGGCAAACACTGCGTCCGGCGGATACACTCTCGCCCAGGCCAGTCGCTGGCCCGGGTCGCGTCAGGGTCGGCTTAGAACGGCATCTTGAAGCCGGGCGGCAGGTTGAGGCCCGAGGTCACCTCTTCCATCTTGGCCTTGGAGCTGGTCTCGACCTTGCGCACGGCGTCGTTGACCGCAGCGGCCAGCAAGTCCTCGAGCAGTTCCTTGTCCTCTTCCATCACCGACGGGTCGATCTCGACCTTGCTGACGTCATGGCGGCCGTTCATGGTCACCTTGACCATGCCGGCGCCGGCTTCACCCAGCACCTCGGCCTTGGCGATTTCTTCCTGGACCCGCTGCATCTTGTCCTGCATTTCCTGGGCCTGTTTCATCAGGTTACCCATTCCACCTTTCATCATGGTCCGATCCTCTCGTTTTAAACTGTCAGGCGCAGACGCTCAGCGTCTGGCCTTGCGGGTCTCGCCGGCGGGGGTCACGGTGGACTCCACCAGCCTGGCGCCGAATGTCTGCTGCAATTGTTGAATATGGGGATCACGCTTCAAGGCCTCAACCGCTTCGGCGTGGCGTTCCGCTGCCAGGCGTTCGGCCATCTGCCGCGGAGTCTCGACGCTGGTGTCGAGCTGACGCACCTCGATCTCGAGTCGACGGGGATACCCCAGGGCCTCGAGGGCATCGCGAATCCGGTTCTGGTGAACCTCGGCGTTCATCGCCGATTGCGACGGGTCCAGATGCAGATGTAGCCGTTCACCGTCGTCGGCGGCCACCACGCAGTGGGCGGCAAGGTTACGGGTCAGGCCCGACACGCCAAGATCATCGAAGTGGGCCAGCCAGGCGCTGTGAGTCAGCGCCCCTGTCGGCATCGCGGTAGTCTCGCCAGCGGCGGGCTCTGCGGCGTGCTGCTGGTGCTGCGAGGCCTCGTCGACCATCGCCTCGGCCGCCATCGCCTCTGCAGCCATCTCCTCGACCTCGGCGTCGGGCTCAAGGCTTGGCTCTGCGCTTGGCCCAAAGCTTGGCTCGGGGCTGGGCTCTTCGCTACTCGCTTCGCCCCCGGCGACCGCAGGCGTTTCGGCCAGGTGCGGTTCAGTCGGGAGCGGTTCGGTCGGGAGCGGTTGGTCCTGAGTAGACGCCATCGCTTGCCCGGCCTGGGCCTCGGCGGACGGCGTCTCGGCCGGGCCGACCGGCTCGTTCGAGACGGTCGGTGCCGGCTCGCTGGCAACGGCGGTGGGCGCCTCAGCGCCCGGCGTAGGGTCCTCGGGAGCACCGCCCTCCCAGGGCGGCGGCACGTCACTGGCGTGGTTGTTCGCACGATAGTCGGCTTCGCCGCCACTATCATCGCGACTGTCTGGCGCTTCACCCGGCATGGGCGCTGGCCCATCGACGGGCGCCGGCGCGGCATCGACACTGGCCTCGACCGGCGCCGCCGTCTGCGCCTGGGTCTCGGACGAGGATGGCGCACCAGGCTCGGGCTGTGGTTCAGGCTGCGGTGCGGGCTGAACGTGAGGTTGAGGCTGAGCTTGGTTCTGAGCTTGTTTCTGGGCTGGGGTCTGAGCTTGTGTCTGAACTTCGGGCTGCGGTTCGCTCCGAGAGTCAGGCAGCGCGGCAGACGGTGAACCCGCCTGCGGCGCTGCCTCGCCGCGCATCGGCAGCGGCGTCCGGGCGGGCCTGGGCACGCCCTGGGGACGAAACGCCAGCATCCGCAGCAGGGTCATTTCCAGGGCGGTACGCAGGTCAGGGGCGTGGGCCATGTCGGCACGTCCCTGTACCCCGATCTGATAGTAGAGCTGCACGTCCTCGGCGGCGAAGCGCCCGGCCAGTTCAAGCAGCGCCTGACGGTCGCCGTGACCGTTGTCCAGCGCCGACGGCACCATCTGACCGATCGCCAGGCGGTGCAGCACCGCCGTCAGATCGTCGAGCACCGCACCGAAGTCCGGACCCTGCTCGGCCAGGCTCGCCACCTCCTGGAGCAGCCGCGCGGCGTCCACCTCGGCCAGCGCCTCGATCAGCGCCAGCACGTGGCGATGGTCGAGGGTACCGAGCATGGCGGCGACGTCGGCGTGGCGGACCTCACCCTGGCCGAAGGCGATCGACTGGTCGGTCAGACTCATGGCATCGCGCATGGAGCCGGCGGCGGCCTTGCCCAGCAGCCACAGTGCAGACTCCTCGAAGGGTACCTGCTCGGCTTCCAGCACCTTGGACAGGTGGCCGACGATACGCTCCGGCGGCATATGCTTGAGGGTAAACTGCAGGCAGCGCGACAGCACCGTGGGCGGCAGCTTCTGCGGATCGGTGGTCGCCAGCAGGAACTTCACATGGGGCGGCGGCTCTTCCAGGGTCTTCAGCAGCGCATTGAAACTGCTGGTGGAGAGCATGTGCACCTCATCGATGAGGTACACCTTGTAGCGACCCTGGGTCGGCGCGTACTGAACATTGTCGAGCAGCTCGCGGGTGTCCTCGACCTTGGTCCGGGAGGCGGCGTCGACCTCGATCAGGTCGACGAAGCGGCCCTGGTCGATGGACTGACAGCTATCGCAACGGCCACAGGGGGTCGAGGTCACGCCGTCGTCACCTTCCCCCTTGTCGGTGCAATTGAGGCACTTGGCCAGGATACGCGCCAGGGTCGTCTTGCCGACACCTCGGGTCCCGGTGAACAGGTAGGCATGGTGCAGGCGGCCCTGGTCCAGGGCATTGACCAACGCCCGCTGGACATGCTCCTGCCCCACCAGTTCATGGAAGGTGCGAGGCCGCCATTTGCGGGCCAGTACCTGATAGCTCATTGAACGTTCTTTCCTGCGGCTGGGCTTTGGGCCAGGCGACCCGCTGAGACAACGCGGCGGGAGCGAGGCGGCGTGGCGGTCACGCGACGGTGTTTCCCGCCCGATGGTCGTGGCATTCTACCGGGTGGGGCCTTGGGCGCAAAGGCCAAGGGGGGTTCACGCCGTTGAAGCGGCACCTTACACCTGTGCGCCCGTCTGGCGTTGCTCGCATCCGCCACTGGTGAGAGGTACCCGCAGCCAACCGACGGTAGCGTCCCGCCTTCCATTGCCACAGGACCCTTCATGTCTGACTCCGCGCCCACCTCCTCCGAGACGCCCCCCACCGCGAATCGACGGCTATCGCCCTCACGGCGACTGAAGGTGCTGCTGACGCTGGCCATCGTCGCGGTGATGGCACTGTCCTGGCTCGATGTGCTCGACCGTGCGACCCAGCGCCAGGTAGAGGGCGCCACTACCCAGGCGCTGCTCGCCTTCGCTGCCGCCCGGGGGCTCAATGCGGGCATCTCGGTGCTGCAGTCCACCGAGATGGGCGTTGGCGTGTCGACCCATCCCTTCGAGGCGCTGGACCCCTTCAACGACCTGGTGGAGGACTACGCCAGCGTGATGAAGCTGGCCATCGGCTCACTGATCGGCCAGACCCTGCTGCTGGAAATCACCGGCTCGCTGATGTTCAAGATCGCCCTGAGCCTGGCCGGTGCCTTGCTGATCCTGTGCCTGTGGCGAGACTGGCGGCTGACGCCACTGGCGTGGAAGGCCTTCGCACTGATCGGACTCGGCCGGTTTCTGCTGCTGCTGACACTGGTGGCCAGCACCCTGGTGGATCAGGCGTTTCTCGATGAGCGCACCAGCGCCAGCATGGCCGAGGTCCAGGGCCTGTCCGAAGAGGTCCAGGCCACCGGCCTGGCCGAGGCCGGCGATGCCTTGACGCCACAGCAGCGCGAGCGGCTTGAGGCCGAGATGGCCGATACCGACCAGCGACGCCAGCAACTGCGCGAATCGCTGATCGAGACCAATCGACAGATCGGCAAGGCCGAGGACGCGGTGGAACAGAGTCGCGGTCGGCTGTCGCTGTTGACCGCCCGGCTGAGTCTGACCGAGCGCCTCAACCCCTTCCACGACAACCCCGAGATCGAGCGCCTCGAACAGCAGCTTGGCCAACGGCGACAGCGCCTGGCCGGGCTCACCGACGAGCGCGAGGGCCAGCTCGCCGAGCTCGCCGCCGTGGACCGCGAACGCGATACCCTGCGCCGCCGCCTGGCGGGCGAGGACCCGGACGAAGGTCTGTTCGACGGCCTGGCCGAGCGCATCGGAGCCCTCACCGACGGCCTCAGCATCAGCGCCATTCAGAGCCGGATCGAATCCGGCACCAACGCCATCCTCCAGTTGATGGCGCTGTTTGTGATGCGCACCCTAGTGATTCCGCTGCTGTTTCTGTGGCTTGGGCTGAAGCTGTTCAAGGGGCTGTATTCGCGGCCCGGGGCATCGCTTCGCCTACCACCACCCGCACCGGAGCGGGTGATCCATCCGCCGCCCCAGGCAGACGTCGAGTCGCGAGACTGAACGCCGCCCCCTGGAAGCCTAGGCGCCCTGGAAGCCCTGAAGCACCTTGGCCACATTGACGCCGATCTCTTCCACCGCGTAGCCGCCCTCCATCAGGATGACGGTGGGTAGGCCCAGGCTTGCCAGGCGCCGCCCCATGTCGAGGAAGTCATCGCTCTTGAGGCGGAAGCTCGAGATGGGGTCGCCTTCGAAGGTATCGACACCCAGCGACACCACCAGAAGGCTTGCCTGCTTGTCGCTGATCTCGGCCAGGGCAAGCTCCAGGCGCTCGCGCCAGGTGGCATAGTCGGTACCCGGCGGCAACGGATAGTTGACGTTGTAGCCAAGCCCCGGCCCCTCGCCCTTCTCGTCGGCGTGGCCGAGATAGTAGGGAAAGCACTGGTCCGGGTCGCCGTGGATCGACTGGGTCAGGACATCGTCACGGCCATAGAAGACCTGCTGGGTGCCGTTGCCGTGGTGGAAGTCGACGTCGAGGATCGCCACCCGAGCGTGACCATCGTCGAGCGCACGCTGGGCCACGATGGCCGCATTGTTGAAAAAGCAGTAGCCGCCGAACTGATCACTGGCGGCGTGATGACCCGGCGGGCGGCACAGGCCAAAGCTCGGCTGGCCGCTGGAAGCGGTGTGCTCGTAGGCCGACAGCGCCACGTCCTTGCTGGCCATCGCCGCCTCGAAGGTACCGGGGGAAATCGAGGTGTCGCCACCGAGCGCATAGTAACCAAGCTTGCCACCGACATGGCCGGGAATACGATCCTCGCGCATGGTACGCGTCGGCCAGATGGTAGGGATGGCCTCGCCGCCGTGACCGGCTGCCTGCCATTCATCCCAGCAGGTCGAGAGAAACTCGACGTAGGCTGCATCATGCACCGCCAGCACCGGCGCCAGGCCGTGCTCCCTCGGTGCGGCGACCGGTCCGACACCGCTGTCACGGAGCTGTGCGAGCACCAGGTCGACCCGCTCGGGGCACTCGAAGGGGGTCATCAGCTGGCCATCGTGGAGTTCGGTCCTGGCACGACGCAGCTTGGTCGCTTCACTGTGGTACACCTGCATGCTTGCATTATTCCTTTTGTTGACCGGCGACGGGGTGACCGACAACGCCTTCAGCGCAAATCGGGCGTACGCATTGTGCCGCCAGGCCCGTCAACAAGGGAAGCCCGGCGACCGGCGCCGGGCTTCATCATCAAGAGGCTTTTCTGTCAGGGCTCTTGTCAGGGCTTGCTTGTCCGAGGGCTTCTCAAGCAGTCGTGCGTGGCCCTAGCCTAGCCCTGCCCCTCCAGCTGGCGTTCCAGTTCGCGACGCACGTTCTCGTCCAGCGACAGCGCGGTGCCCAGCTCGTCCAGCCAGGCACGCTCCATGGCATTCTGGTCGTCGATCACGGCGGCGCTTGCCAGGTACATCTCCCGCGCCGCCTGGGGCGAGTCGGCCTGACTGGCAAGGGCATGGGCGTCCAGCGGCGCCTGGAGCTGACGCTCGACCCAGGCATGCAACTCATCATCGGCCCCGAGCTGCTGAATCTGCTCGCTGATCAGGGCGCGCTCCTGGGCGTCGATGTGGCCGTCGGCCCGGGCCGCCATGATCACCGCCTGCAATACCTCCAGGCTACGCCGTTCCTGGGCCTCGCCGCCGAGCTCCTCCAGCGGAGCTCCTTCACCGGATTGAGCCCCCTGAGACGCGGGGGTGGCCTCATCACCGCCACGGGACTTCTGCCAGGCCTTCCAGGCCAGCATGCCGACGCCGGCGATGGCGCCATACTTGATCGCCTTGCCGCCCATGCTGCGGCCGCGCTTGGATCCCATCAGCATGCCCAGCGCGCCGCCCCCGAGCAGGCTCTTCATGTCCATGCCGCCGCCACCGCTGGACGACGACGATCCCCCGGAAAGCTGGGACGAGACGCTGTTGATCAGCCCCTGCACGTCGAAGCCGCCCTTGCCGGAAGACGAACCGCCGGAAGACGAACCGCCGGCCTGTTTCATCAGTTGGTCGAGCAGGTACTTGGCATTCATATCGCACTCCTCCTTGGTCGATGGTCATTGGAAAGCTCGACGACGGCGAGGTTCCCTGGATACGAGCCGCCGTCTCGATTCAACCGCGGACAAGGGCCCATGGCGTCACCATAGACACTGGCACTAGCCTTGGCATCCTGATTTATCCTCGCGGATCGAGCCCTCCTGAACGCAAGAACCCGCCAAGCGAACTTGGCGGGTCCTGGTTCAGCGGCGCACCCCGCTGTCGGCTCAAATGTCGGCCCGGGGTCAGCGTGCCATCTTCACCATCTGGCGGTTGACGAACTCATCCATGCCATCCTTGCCAAGCTCGCGGCCGAAGCCGGAGCGCTTGACGCCACCGAAGGGCAGCTCGGCTTCACTGCCGGGCGGCTCGTTGATGTGGACCATGCCCACCTCGAGACGATTAGCCAGCTCGAGCGCTCCCTCCGGGTTGGAGGTCTGGATCACCGCGCCCAGGCCATAGGGCGTGTCGTTGGCCAGGTCGATCGCGTCCTCCAGATCGGCGGCACGGTAGACCACGGCCACCGGTCCGAACAGCTCCTCCTGGAAGATCCGCATGTCGCGGGTCACGCCGGTCAGCAGGGTCGGGGCGTACCAGGCGCCAGCGCGATCCAGGCGCTTGCCGCCGGTGACCAGGGTCGCGCCCTGGCGGATCGCGTCCTGGACCTGAGCATCCAGGTTGGTCAGCGCCTGCTCCGAGGACATCGGTCCCATCACGGTATCGTCCGCCATGGGATCACCGACCTTGATCTGCTCCACCGCCTCGCGGAAGGCCGCCAGGAAGTCATCGTAGACGGCGTCGTCGACGATGATCCGCTTGGCCGCGTTGCAGGCCTGACCGCAGTTGCCGAAACGTCCCTGCACCGCCTGCTTGACGGCCTGCTCCAGATCGGCGTCGGGCAGCACCAGGAAGGGATCGGAGCCACCCAGCTCCAGCACCACCTTCTTGAGCTGGCGACCGGCCTGCTCGGCCACCGCCGCGCCGGCACGCTCTGAACCGGTCAGCGACACGCCCTGCACCCGCGGGTCGGCGATCAGCTCGCCCACCTGCTCGTTGCTGGCGTAGAGGTTGGTGTAAAGCCCCTTGGGCGCCCCCGCCTCGGTGAAGATGTCCTCGATGGCCTTGGCCGACTCCGGACACTGGGGAGCGTGCTTGAGCAGGATGGTGTTGCCGTTGAGCACGTTGGGGCCAGCAAAGCGCGCCACCTGATAGTAGGGGAAGTTCCACGGCATGATGCCCAGCAGCACCCCGAGTCCCTGCTTGCGCACCTCGGCCTTGGCGCCGCCGGTGACGATGGGCTCCGGCTCCAGCCAGGCCGGGCCGTTGTCGGCGTAGTAGCGGTAAATGTCCACCACCACCGACATTTCGCCCAGGGCCTGGGACTTCGGCTTGCCCATCTCGCGCACGATGATATCGGCGAGCTGGTCACGACGCTGTTCGTGCAGGTCGGCGACCCGGTGCAGCAGCGCCGCACGTTCGGCGGGGGTAACGTCACGCCAGGCCAGATACGCCTGGTGCGCCGACTCCACGGCCTTCAGAATCTCGCCGTCGCTGGCGTCGGGGTAGGTGGCTTCGACCTCTCCGGTCGCCGGGTTGGTAACCTTGTAGTGGCTCATGGCTGTCTCTCCTTGCGGCATGGCTGTGCGACCAGCCTTCGCATGGCGAAGGCTCTCGGCAGATTCAGGGGCTAAACAGCATAGCGCCGGCCCGCCATGGTGGACAGGAGGATTCGACCAGAGTTCGGCGTGGCTGCCGAACAAATTTCTCCCCCAGGCCTGTCGACGCTTCAGTGATCCCCGTCACCACGCGCCGTTGCAAACTCCTCGGTGTCGATATCCGCCTGCTGGGCCTCGCTGTAACGCGCACCGACCACCTGGTCCGCCGTCATCATGGCGTTGATCAGCGCAAGCGTGCCGGCATCCAGCGTCAGCGCCTCGGCAGCCAGGTTCTCTTCCTGGTGGGTGGCTGTACGTGATCCGGGGATCGGTATCACGTCCGCCCCCTGCCCTCTCAGCCAGGCCAGCGCCAACTGGGCGGGGGTGCACTCGCGCTGGCGCGCCAGCGCCTCGAACTCGGCCAGCAGGGCAAGATTGCGCGGGTAGTTGTCGGCACTAAAGCGCGGCATGCCTCGGCGCATGTCGGCTTCCTCGAGCCTGGCGGGGTCACGCAGGGTACCGGTCAGAAAGGCGCGGCCCAGCGGGCTGAACGCCACCAGCACGGTATTCGACTCACGGCAGGCGTCGAGTAACGCGATCTCGGGGTTGCGCGTCCACACCGAGTATTCCGACTGCACCGCCGCGATGGGATGCTCCTGCCGGGCCTGCCTGAGCGTCGCCGCCGACACCTCGGACAGCCCGACCCCACCGATCTTCCCTTCCTGCTCGAGTCGTCCCAGTTCTCCCACGCTCTCCTCGATCGGCACCTGACGATCCCGTCGATGCAGGTAGTAGAGATCCAGATGATCGGTCTTCAGTCGCGAAAGGCTCTGCTCGCATTGGCGGCGCAGCGTCTCAGGCCGCCCGTCGATGCGCTTGGCACCGATCTCCGGGTCGAAGGCCATGCCACACTTGCTGGCCAGGAAGACCTCTTCACGGCGACCGGCAAGCGCTTGCCCCACGACTCGCTCATTGGCCGTCTTGCCGTAGAGGGTGGCGGTATCGAAGTGGCGGTAGCCCACCTCGAAAGCGTGCTGCACCACCCTGACCGCCTCGGCTTCCGGCAACGGACTGCCATAGGCGTGGGACACGTTCATGCAGCCAAGGCCGATGGCTGGCGCCCGCAACCGCTCGAGCCGACGAAGGACGTCTGACATGCAATCTCCCGATCATGTTGATAAAAAACTGACAACCCACATCGAAACGACGGGATTTCCCCTTCTAAGCGTCATCGACAGCCACTACTATCGTATTAGCCTGATTCAGCATACCTGTTTAAGGCTACACCAGTATGCCCGCGAGACGGCCATCGCTTCTGGTAACCCGGAAGCGATTCCCAGCACATAACGATAACCCCTAAAAAGGATAGACAACGCAGTGGACAACCTATCGATTGGCGTGGACATCGCCACCAGCCTGGCGATCCTCGGTGCCTTCGTGTCCTGGACGCTGGACAATCACCGTCAGCGGCGCATGGCTCGCGAGGTCGGCATCAATGACCAGGCCCGCGCCATCGCCGTGACCAAGGTCCAGGAAACCACCATACAGCTGTCAAAAGACTTCAACAGCATGATCACCAACGCCGGCAAGATCGAACGACGCCTCAACCGGCTGTGGAAACAGGATGGTGTGGATGCGGTTCAGCGGCATATCGAGCAGAACGACGACTACCTGGAAGAGGTCGGCGAATACCTGCAGGCGTTCAAGGACGAGGTCTCGCGCTACTACGAGAGCTGCCACGTCCACAAGTACCTGCTGTTCCCGGTCCTCGGCAGCCTGCCCGAAGGCGACGGCATGGTCGCCAGCATCAAGAGCGACTTCGACGATATCGCCCGCTGCCATGACGAGATCAACTCAGGCTACGCCCACCTGCTGCGTGAACTGGAAGGCGCGGTCAAGATTGCCGACCGGCTCGCCAAGGTCGACGAGCAGGATCCCGAGCACGCCGCCCTGAAAAAGAAGCTGGTCAACGCCGTCAGCAGCATCGCCTACGACCCCGACTACAAGGAGTTCATCCACTACTTCATCCCCGACGGCCAGGAAGAAGCCTTCTACCGTGAGTACGACAACCGGGAGATCCAGGACCAGGAGCTGAGCGGCGTGGTCATCGGTAACCTTTACGGCACCCTGATCAAACGCCCTGCCCGCGCCCAGGCCATGTGCCTGCTGCTGGCCCGACAGTCGATCCAGCGCACCCGCACCGAATGCAAGGAGGTGCTGTGCTCACTGAGCGCCGTCGCCAGCGTGCTGCTGTCGCGCAACGAAGAATCCACCCTCTCGGCGGAAATCGCCAAACTCAAGTCCGATGACTACTTTGCCCTGGATCGCGAGATCCGCTAGGCAAGGCAGTATCCGCCTGGGCGAGGAAGAGCCGAGACGAGAAAGACAGGTAGGGGCGCCGAGCAAGGCGCTCCGCTGTGTAAACAGGAAGTTCCTGGTATCGCAGCGCAGGCGGCGCATCTGACGGACGACACACTGCTTGCCGCCGTTGCTGCGGCCAACCACCCTTGGATCCCGGTCTATCTTGCGATAGCCCCCTACTCCTCCGCTCCCAGGTCTGACATCCTCGCCCCCCAACAGAACCTTATTGCCTCATTCCCGCTCAGGCGAAGCGTCACGGTGCCTTCCATATCAGCCAATGAGACACTTGAGCCACGGGTGTTCGAGACCATGCTGGGCGAAGTATTGCAAAGGCAATCAAGCGCCGGCTGATACACGCCAAGGCGTCCCACACGATGATGAAATGAGCCATATCCAGGCCATGATACAGAGCAAGCGCAATGGTGAAGATTGAGTAGTCAGTCTTGGCGCGTGAAGACGCATCCTGGATTGTTGAATATATCTTCAGGGACAACCCCGAGGCGACGCCAAAACTCTTTCACCAGATCAAAGACAAGATAGATCACCTCCCCGACCACCCAAGACGGGAAGGGAACCAGGGACAGGCGAGATGGTCGCCACAGACAACTACGTTGACGTATAGGGTCACGACCTTGGAAGATCATGGTATGTTCGACTGTACTACTTGTGTGCAGTACTTGATGTTGCTGATTTTTCACTTGCCCAATGTCTTCTTGAGGGAGGGCATGTCCTCGATGTCGTAGGTGAGTGCTGTCAATATATCAGTTGTTTCCTTGTCTTGTTACATCGGCACAATCAGTGATTGTTCTCACAGTAGAACCAGTGTTCGACTTCAGCTCTCTCACAGAAGGCGTAATGAACCTTAGTGTTTTCCTCAATCGCCTTCTCGACGTTATCTACTATTACCTCTTCAAGCAGGTCGCCTGAGTCATAGACGTAATACCTATAGTTTAGGAAAACATTAAAACTTCTGTTAATCGAGTATATTGATAAACACCTGCGTTCTGAGCAACTTAATGATGCACTGTTAATCCCAGCTTCACGTAATTTTCTGCGAATCAACTTGACCTTTTCACCATTAAGACCATTATTAGGTTTAGTGAAAAATGGCATGACCCGTATGTATCGGCCATCATAAATCTCTTCAAGTTCGCTTAATATTTCCTGCATCCTAACCAAGACGTCATCGGGGGGTTGTCTTGGCCATAGATACGCCAACAGACTACTAACAAGCAGCAGTACGACACCCCCGATGACTCTCTTTCTCATTGTTTATATTCTCCGGCTTCTGGCTCATGCACAGTCGTGACGCACTTTTGAAGCCACCCTGATTGGATAAGGCGCTGAGGCTACTTGACCTTACCCAGCTTTGGTGGACACCAAAGCTGGGTAAGATCAGCTATTTGGGTGTGATACCTGATCTTATGGATCTTCCACTTGCTCAATACCTTCTTGAGCGAGAGCATGTCCTCGATGTCGTAGGTGAGTGCTGTCAATATATTAGGTGTTTCCTTGTCTTGTTACATCCCTACAATCAATGATTGTTCTCACAGTAGAACCAGTGTTCGACTTCGGTTATCTCGCAGAAGCCGTAAATAATTTCGGTGTTCTCTTCTATTGCCTTCTCAACGCTCTCTACCATTACTTCTTCAATCAGGTACAGCAGGTCATCGGGAACATATTTATAATACTTTGAGTTCCCAAAACCAACAAATCCATTGCCAACATAATGGACTGATAGGCAACTACTCCTATAGCAACTTAATGATACGCGAGCAAGCCACGATCTCCGCATTTCTCTTTGAATCCACTTCACTCTTTCGCTATCAAGACCATCGGGTTCTGCAGTATATGGCCATATAAAAATTGTCTCACCTTCATACATCTCCTCAAGCTTACCAAGTATCCCCTGCATCCTGTCCAAGACGTCATCGGGAGGTTGTCTTGGCCATAGATGCACTAACAGGCTACTAACAAGCAGTAATGCAACACCCCCGATGACTCTCTTCTTCATTGTTTATATTCTCCGGCTTCTGGCTAATGCACAGTCGTGACGTACTTTTGAACCCACCCTGGTTGGACAAGGCGCTGAGGCTACTTGATCTTACCCAGCATTGGTGGATACCAATGCTGGGTAAGATCAACTCTTTGGGTGTAATACTTGACTTTATGGCTCTGCCACTTGCTCAATGTCTTCTTGAAGGAGGGCATGTCCTCGATGTCGTAGGTGAGTGCTGTCAATATATCAGTTGCTTCCTTGTCTTGTTACATCCCTACAATCAATGATTGTTCTCACAGTAGAACCAGTGTTCGACTTGGGTTCTCTCGCAGAAGGCGTAATGAACCTCAGTGTTTTCCTCTATCGCCTTCTCCACGCTATCCACTATTATTTCTTCGGTCATGCTATCAGAATCATATTTGTAATAAATATAGTCACCAAAGATAATAAAACCCCTGTCAATATCATAAACTGATAGGCAACTATGTTCAGAACAACTAAGTGATACGATACTTAACCCCGCCTCCCGCATTTCTCTCCGAATCCATTTAATCCTTTCACTATCAAGGCCATCAGGTTCCGCATTATACGACCGTATCAAGATCATCTCACCTTCATACATCTCTTCCAATTTAACCAGTATCCCTTCCATCTTAGCCAAGACGTCATCGGGGGGGGTGTCTTGGCCATAGATACACCAACAGGCTACTAACAAGCAGCAGTACGACACCCCCGACGACTCTCTTTTTCATTGTTTATATTCTCCGGCTTCTGGCTAATGCACAGTCGTGACGTACTTTTGAAGCCACCCTTATTGGGTAAGGCGCTGAGGTTACTTTCTGCATCACGATGTCAGCCGTGAGTGAGGAAGGTTCAGGATATTCATGGTATAGCTCGAACCCTAAACGTACTGAGAGGTTATCTGTCACATCGTCAAACTTACGCAGACTGAGCCACCAACCAGGAATCTCCGATCTATAAGTGACGTCCTGGTCATCATGCAGAGTGTCGGAGCCCACCTGCTCAAGTCCTGCACCTTCCAGCATCAGCCCTTCAGAAAAGCCACAGTACAGGCTGACGTAGCCGTAGTGGATATTCGCCCAGATATCGTAGTAGTACTCATATTCACCGTATTTGTGGTGCCATCGGTAGGAGGACTTACCGAGTGATGAGAAATCACCATCTTCATTATTGCTGATCCTGCTTTTATGATCCCAATCAGCCCTTTCCCTCACCATCAACGTCCACAGGGCAAGAGCGAATGCCCTACTAGGAACTTTTGGCATCAGGAAGTTACGGATATTCGCCAGCGAGGGATACTCGCCGCTCATGCCATTCAGCTCTTTGGTGAACCCTTCAACGAAAAGCACTCTGCTCTGCCCGTTCCAGATTGACATCATCCGGCCTGGCCGGGACACGGTATTTCGCTGAATCTCGTCTACGATGTACGCAGCCAGGTCCAGTGCTTGGTCAGGATGGTTACAGGGAGCCTCAGCCGGTTCCGTATTGGCGAAGGACTGCCTAATTCCAGCACCAGGATACTGTCTTGGTCGTGACACCGCTGTGTCGTAGTAGGCCTGTGCGGAAGGCTGACGATCATCCCCCAGTGCATGCACGCCATTCATGGAAGAGATCAGCGTTGCTCCGCAGGCAGTATGACAGCCATCAAAGGCAACAGATTTACCATTGACCGTGATGGTAGGGTGCCCCTCGACAATAGGGCAGACACCATGCCCCTTGACTGGACATGCGACCATATCACCAACAACAGCAACCTGCTTTCCGTGGACGATGTAATTCGCTTGACCGGAGACCACTCTTCCACCGTGCGAGCTGTAGTCTCCAACGAAAATTGCTCCATCCCCTGGATTGAACATATGCAGCGCTCCCTGCGCCATCGCTCAGACAAGGGATCATAGTACTGCCGGCAGCAACAACATGATGGCTGATTATATGCAGAACCAACCTGCAGAAACGTTCCTAAATTAAAGAAAAAGCGAACGCCACAATTACGCGGACACTTTGCATTTATTACCTTCGTCAAGTGCCTGCAGTTTATACCCGCCGGACGACGACGCGGCCCCTGGATATCCGACCAGGCGCTAGGCTCTAACTAGTCCCAGATGAGGCCTCATTTAATAGCCGGACAACACCTCCAGCGTCTTGAAGCTGACGCCTTCTCGTTGCTGATGCCGGCGGTAACTCTCGAGAAGCTCTGATAAGCCCGGATAGGCTGGCGCTGCTGGTCCTGCGCTGCGAATCGGTGTCGGCTTGGTCGTTGCCGCCAGAGGCACCACGCCACCACAAGCCTTGTCATCGCCCTCGTTGGCTGCGTGCTGGGTCAGCAGTTCATGGCTCTCCAGCAGTAGTGCAGCCGCCGCGACCATGGCTTCTCGCCGACAGCGAGTCCTTAGCGAACGGCGAATCTCGGTCTTGCCTACGGTTTGCCGCGCCCTTTCCGGCACAACAACGCGAAAGTACCAGATGCCGTGACGGGATCTGAACAGATAGGGAGCGCTGGGACGCCTGGCGCTGGAACGCTTGGAGGGTGTGCAGCTATTGCACGAAGGGAGGGTGTTGCGGGCCACGGGACGCACTGATCCAGGCATCTTTGTACCACTGGGGATCAATGAGGCAGAAGGTCCTGCAGGATCAAAGGCATGGCCTGAAATGGAGGCGGCCCCGACAGCCACATCCCGGCACACGCGTCCACCACTACCGTTGCTCCCTTCCGGGCCTGGCGGGGTTTGCGGTCTAGCGTTGCGGGAGGACCGACAGGGCCACCACAGCAAGGCGAGCTCGACAACAAGGAAATGTCGACTGCCTGAAAACGTCACCGGGCAAGGCCTGAAAAATCAGCCTCTTGCTCAGGACGCGGGCACTATACCAAGGTCATGCCCGGGCCACAAGGGCAAACCCAGTAGACTTTGCCTCAACAGTCATGCAGCGCTCGAAATGTGAGACTTCTACACTGAAGCTGTATGGTGGAAGCACCTTAACGCCTGGGAGCTCATACTCACCAGGCGTCACTTTTTGAGGATGACGACCACGAACAACCAGCACCATTACGCCCACCAACGCCCATTCCAAGGAGGCGCTGCATGAACAAGGATCCCAACAAAGGCTACATCGCACTACTCGGCTGGAGCCTGAACGCCATCGAGGCTGCCGAGAATTTCGACCGTCGCTACGTTGTGGTGGCCCCGGACTGGGCCGAGGACTACTGCAAGCAGCACGATATCCCCTACGTCTCCTGGAACTTTGAACGGCTCAACGACCGCTCGCTGGAAATCGCCGAGACCCTGCGCGACATGGGCGTGGACGTGTCCATTCCGCTGTTCGAGGAAACCGTGGAGTGGGCCGGTGCGATCAACTCAGTGCTACTCGACAACCCGCGCCTCTACGGCCAGTCGCTGCTGCTGCGTGACAAGGCCCTGATGAAGCGGCGTGCGCAGCTCGGCGGTATTCGTGTCGGCATCTTCGAGGAAGCCCACGACCACCAGGACGTCATCCGCTTCCTCAAGCGGGTCAACCAGACCCTGCTCAAGCTCGACGGTGACCCCAACGACCCGATCCACCTCAAGGCCTTCGACAAGGCTGGCTGCCTTGGCCACCGGGTGATCCGTACACCCGACGAGGTCGACACCATCCCGGAAGAGGAATTTCCGGTGCTGATGGAATCCCACCTGGATGGCTGGGAGTTCGCGGTGGAGGCCTGGATCCATGACGGCAAGATCGCCTTTCTCAACATCTCCGAGTACGTGACCCTGGGTTATTCGGTGTTCGTGCCGGCCTCGCCGGAGCTTGAGCGCTACCGCGAGCAGATCCGCGTGCAGATCGAGAAGCTGATCAAGGCCTTCGACATCGATTTCGGCCTGATCCACCCCGAGTACTTCGTCACCAGCGATGGCGAGATGTACTTCGGCGAAGTGGCCTATCGTCCGCCCGGCTTCAAGGTGTTCGAGCTGCTCGAGCGGGTCTATGGCTTCAACGCCTACCAGGCCAGCATGCTGGTGTTCGACCCCAAGACCACGCCCGAGGAAGTCGCCGAGTTCTTCCCGCGCGAAGTGGTCGACGCCAACGGCTTCGCCGGCTGTTTCGGGGTCTATCCGCGCCGCCGTGTGGTCAGCCGTCTGGAAATCCCGGAGTCGGTGGAAGACCACCCCTACTTCGAGTCACACGAGCTGACCGCGCCGCTGGAAGAGACCGTCACCAAGCGTACCGCCTTCGGTACCCACTGGGGCCTGGTCTACTTCAAGGGCGACGACGCCCATACCTTGCGCGACCTGTTGAAGGCACAGGAAGACGAGGACTACTACATCTAGGCCTGCCTGTTAAGCGCTGCCCCGTCGGGGCAGCGCCGCCGGATTGGCGACGCCGCGGCCCGAGCATGCGTATACTGGCGTCGTCCGCTCGACGTGACACGACTCGACCCCCTGATGTAGGGACTGCTGCCGGAACTCCTCCGGGAGCCAACTTCAGGACGACAAGGAGCCGGTGTGACCAACCCAGACACTCCATCCCCCGCGGATAACGACAAGCTTCGGGGCCTGCTGACCAAGCTGGACGACGCGATCGCCAGCCTTGGCGAGTCCCGGGAGTTCGCCAAACCGGCCAAGCTGCCTCGGGTCATCGATACCTGTCGCCGGGTGCTGATGCAGCCGGGAGGCTGCGCGGAAATCGAACAGCGCGCCGAAACCCTCGAACAGGCTGGCCTGTTTCTGGGATCGGACTGGGCCAGCCCGCATATTCTGATCCCCTCCCTGACCACCCAGTCGCTCAAGAGCGCCGACAGTTCGATGGTTGTTATCGAGGCCTTGAGCGAGTTGCGTATGCTGGCAGTCGCCAAGGGACGCTATCGCCACCACCTCATTTCCGATGAGGGGGCCCACCACTACCTCACCCAGGTCATGGCGATCAATCTGCCGCTGCTGTTTTCCGCCCCGTCGGAGGCAGAGCGTGAGACCCAGGGCCGTCTGGCCGAGATTCCCCGCCAGCTGTTTCAGTACCTGGCCGAGCGCATCGGCTACGAACACGTCATCGACGAGCTGATCAGCGAGATCTGGCGGATCCTGCAGCAGCGCCCGATCCAGGTCGATCCGGTCAAGCAGATGATCACCCAGATCGCCCTGTGTCAGGCCAACCCCGAGATCGACCTGGGCGCCAGTGGCCAGGGCGCGGACCGCCTCGTCAGCTCGCTGTTCGGCCCGACCCAGGGCTGCCGTGAGGACCCCGGCATCGAGGTCTACCGCGAACGGCTAGCCAGCATGGACGCGAGAGGCCTGCAGTACGAAGCCAGCGGTTTTGCCAGGGCGATGCACGACACCGGCCTGGTGTCGCCCTATCACCCGGTGCTGCTGCGCCACCTGCTCGACTTTGGTGACAACCTGCTGTCCGAGGCGCTGGGGCTTTCGTCCACCGGCCGCGATTGCCTGCTGTGCTACTGCGATCTGGTCCACACCATGGTGCGCACCGCCATCTATCCAGAGACCGCCCAGGCCGTCTATGGGCTGGCACTGACCCTGGAACGTGGCATCCTTTACCAGCCACCGGTGGCGCCGGCACTGTGGCGGCAGCTTGGCCTCAAGCTATCCGACTGGTCCGAGGCGCGACTCCACGCCGCCTTCGGTGATGGCGTGTCCTACCGGGCCCGCCTGATGGAAGGAGTGCTGTGCATGCTGGGCCTTCCATTGGGGGTCGGCCAGGGCAACAATCCGACCTGCCAGTCGGCACGGGCGCTCTCCATGTGGGCATACAACGACCCGGACTATCTGTTGCAGATGGTAGCCTGGGCCGCCCGCGACGATGAGATCCTGATGCACTTCGAAGGCCAGCCGATCTCGTCTCAGGAGAGCATCTCCGGCGTCGCCCAGACCCTGCCGCTGGACCTTGATCCAGTGTCGCTGCTGGTGGTACCGCACCTGGACCGTATCTACGCCGAGATGGGGCGTCGCTGCCTGGGCCGCGAGGGTGATCCCCACCGCTGGGTCAACCCGGAGTTCCATGGCTGGTGGGCAGGACGCGGGTTTCGTATCAATGTCGACGTGGCCACCGGCCAGCTCACCGACCTGGACACCTTCCTGCGCCATTTCTATGCGAGCTACCACCCCTACTACAACGGTAACCAGCCGCTGATTCACCCCCAGCCCGCCGGCATCGCCGTCACCGACAGCGCCGGGCGCTTCATCGGCTGGCATGCCATCACCGTGTTGCGGGCCTCGCTGGATCCGTCGGGACAGATGCGCATCTACTTCTTCAACCCCAACAACGATAGCGGACAGGACTGGGGCATGGGCGTGAAGGTCAGCACCTCCAGCCATGGAGAACGCTTTGGCGAGGCCTCTCTGCCCTTCGAGCAGTTCGCCTCGCGTCTGTACATCTACCACTACGACCCACTGGAGCACGGCGAACTGGCCCAGGTCGACCAGCAGGAACTCGACCGCGTCGTCGCCATGATTCAGGAAAGCTGGGGCGCCGACCGCATCCCGGCAGGTGGCCTACAGGCCGACGAGGGCGTCTAAAACGCCACTGGCCCGGACTTGGCGGAAGAGTGCTTCCTTCCGCCAAGTCCGGGCCAGTGCCCTTCCTTCTACCTGTGTAAACCTTTTTGAATCGTCGTCCAGACACAACAGACACCGAACACACGGTGTCAGAGGACCTGCTACCCTCGCCGCCACCCGACTCGGCTTGCCGGGCCTGCCGGTGCATGAATGTCTGGATTCAAGGTCGTCTAGCTCATTAACGTCGCCATCATGCGCTTGCCACGTGCAATTCTCAGCTAGCCATTGCTGATGGGTCGCTTGCCAGTCGACCATACATCGCCGAGTCAGAGACAATGCCGTTGACTTCCCAACGCTGTCTCAACAAGCCTTCTCGGGAAAACCCGAGTCTCTCTAGCGCTTTTGCAGAGGACTGGTTGTCCGGGTCGATCTCTGCCTCAATTCGCCGTAGCCCCAATGAATTGAAACCATACTGAATCAATGCCTCGCCTGCCTCACCAATGTAACCCCTTCCCCAAGCAGAGCGACCCAACCCAAATCCGATCTCGGCACGCCTGGATTCCGTGTCATAGCTGAACAACATACATTTACCAGCCAGTTCACCCGTAGACTTCAGATATACGCCAAGTACGAGCGATGTTTGACGTCGCATCGAATCATTACTCGCATTGATGAAGTCAATGGCGTCTTGAATGGTTTCCCAAGGCGCAGTATTCCAATACCGCATAACCTCAGGATCAGAGAAAATTCCCAGCAGGCTTTCCGCGTCCTCAATTGCTATAGGCCTAAGTGCCAATCGTTCGGTTTCCACAACTGGAAAAAATAACTCTTTCGACATTCACCTCTCCACTTTTGCGTATAACGCTGAGCAAAGCGGCGCCACTTCAGTGGCAGCCAACGACCCCGTACTGATGCGATTCGTTATGCAGTGATCTGTTGCACAAAGCCGGACTCATCCCGAACTCCAACTCGGTTGCCATCAGGATCACTGATATTGATGGTTCTTCCCCATGCACTCTCGGTAATAGAAGCTTCGATGCCCCATGACCTAATTTCCCTCAGCGCATCTTCCAGGTCATCAACGTTGAACCGCAACTTGAAACTGCACTCTTTTGGCGACTTGATGCCCTTCTTCGCCTTGCCCCCCTGTTCAACCATCAGGTATCCGCTTCCATACTCGAAACAGGATAGTTTAAAGTCATCCTCATTTTTTTTCGAACAGTAGAGGAAGACCAAATAGGTCGCGATAAAAAGCAACGCAATCCGAATAGTTTTCGGAGTTCAGGATGATTCCGTAACGGGACACATTCGCGTACACAATTCCCCCTACTGCTTGACGTTTAGCGTACCGGCGAAATATGGAGCGCAGCGACAAAGCTTGCCCGCGTTCACGCGGTGGTTAGGCGAGTTTACTCCATATCGAAAAGATAACCGACATGTCGACCACAACATGGAAGGAATGGGAAGTGCTCAACCTTCTTGCGGCTTCAGCCACTTGTCACACCGCAACTAAGCCTCATTAAATGCGTGCTCGCAGCTCAAACACTTAAAATTATCAAGAATATTCTCGTCTACTGCCCTACCCGTCATCGCTCCAGCCGTGGCACCTACTGTACCTCCTGCCAAGGCACCAGCGATAGCTCCCGCCACTGTACCAATCGAGGCTCCCGCTGCCGCACCAAGAGGGCCAGCAATCAAGCCAACTGCCGCACCTGCCTTTCCTCCTGCAGCAGCGCCAGCAACGGCGGTTGCCGCCCCACCGGCTGCTCCACCCATCCCCCCGATGGTAGCCCCGGCTCGCTTTCCATAATTCCGCTTGTCAATCTTTAAAGATCCACACTTTGGACACTGCATTGTCACTCTCCTTCTGCATAACGCCCAGCGTAACCGGTTGGCTTTTCAGCGTCACCGGAAAAGCCAGTCCGCGTTGATGCTATGGTTAGGCTCTTATTCATGAAGCCATGGCGCATAACTCAGACCTACCAACACTCCCTCGGGGCTCATAAACCTTGCAACTGTCTGCCCCCAGGGTTCAGCCCGGGATTCATGAACGAACTCCTGCCCCCTTTCCTTCAATTCTTTCACTGCCGCTTCCACTGCAGCTGCGTCCGCCAACTCAAATTCAATTGTAGCTGTCGGCTCAAGAACATGGTCAGGCCATTCCTCCTGCCCAAAACAAGATTGGGCCGCCATAGCGAGGGGCCATACCCCGAAATGATTCGCTCCTGGGAATTTATCCATGAAACGATAATCGTCCATCTTTTCTAGCGGCAGACCTAGCGCATCCTCATACAAGGACGTACTTGCCGCAGGGTCTTTGGTAATTGATGCAAAGCCTGCAATACACTTGATTTCCACTCAATTCCTCCGTGGCTCATGGAGCCTAACACCTGAACTCAGGGGCAT
Organism: Halomonas sp. OfavH-34-E; assembly: GCF_024124525.1. Taxonomy (NCBI): domain Bacteria; kingdom Pseudomonadati; phylum Pseudomonadota; class Gammaproteobacteria; order Oceanospirillales; family Halomonadaceae; genus Halomonas; species Halomonas sp. OfavH-34-E. The sequence goes on from NZ_JAMXRY010000001.1 coordinate 168,156, forward strand.
TTGCGCTTTGCGATAGCAAGCGGGTGTCGGGTCAAACGTCCCCTGCAGCAACTGGTTAGGCCGCACCGGCTCAACCTTTGATGATTGTGAAAAGAAGCGCGACGATTCATCGGCGGCCTATTCTTCAACACGGCTCGTGGGGTCACGATCTTGGGTGTAGCGCCGGACAGATGGAAACGCCGGCAACCAAGACTCTCGACGGCTCGTCCAGAGTTCGTAGGTCGGGGTTAGTTGATCAGGAAAGTCCAGCGAACCTAGATTGACCTCGATTTCATCTGCGCTGCACGAATAGACCGATGAGCCGCATTGTGGGCAGAAATGACGCTCCTCATAGTTTCTGGTCTCGCCATCGATCATGACTGCGTCTCTGGGAAAAACGGCGGAAGCGTGAAAGAGGGCACCATGGTGCTTGCGGCAGTCAAGACAATGGCACAGGCCGACGCGATAAGGCTGGCCTGATGCCATAATTCGAACGGCACCACATAGGCAACCACCGTTGTATGTGGCCATTCATTGCCTCCAGTGAGCAGTACGCATCCGTGCGGCCTAACGCCTGAGATAACCGGCATGCGTAAGCATGTCCGAGTTGATTGATTTGTTAGGTATCTTCACCTTCATGCCCCTCTAGGTAAACAGGCAAATCATCGCCTAGTTGAAACCAAGACAACTTATATTTAGCCATAGTTAAGTCCTTTGGTGGTAAATTCTCAGGGTCATCCAAGGTGCAGGTGGTAACATCAATAGACGATGGTGATTCAGTAGAACTGAAGGTTAGTGGTGTACCGCAGTCTGGGCAGAATGTACGAGTACCATGAGCGGAAGACTTAAATATTGAGGGACTGCCACTAATAAAATGGAAGTCTTCAATTGGCACCGTGAACCAAGTGACGAGTGGAGCTCCACTGGTACGGCGACAAATAGAACAGAGGCAATTGGTTTCGAAGCTGGGTGAATGGCCAGCCTCGTAGATTATATTGCCGCAGAAGCAATGACCCTTTAACATAAGACTACTCACTGATACCTAACATTTTTAATCGTAGGCGTGCTCAAATTTTCCGCGACTAGTTCCGCAAAGTCCCCCGATTATCTACTTGAAATCCCACGGGTGGTTTCACTTCTCCGTCAATTCGCGAAATCTGAAAACGTGCATGCTCATTTTTTCCGATAACCGTGCCGCATATTGCTTCGAGGTTTTTTTCTATCCTTTTGTTTTTCCAACCAAAACCTTGAGACTATGCGCATTAGGTGAGCACCCACTTTCAGCATTCCCTGCCGGCCCTCGGCGTGCAGCCAGATATACTGTGTATAAATCCATTTTAGTACGAGCGCTGCGGCCCCATCAGGAGACCCTTGCTGGCCTCCCCCACAGGGCAATCAGTCGTTGTAAATCAGGTGGCGGAGAGATAGCGGTGGAAAGCGGCGAGACAAACCGTTCGGGCACCCTACCGGGAGGACATGCCACCCGTGCAAGTCCCTTCCCTGAACATCACGGTGGCGACGTCATCGCTCTCTGGCGGGGAAATATTACAAGTTGGGTAGGCTGGGACTGGGTGCTGCGCGTGGTGTGACATGACGTATTAGCAGCCAAGGTTGTGGCTTTGGCTTGTCACCTGATTCCGTCGTTCGATCAGCATTCCCTCGCCGTACTGCTTGTCACGCCGCCACTTGTCGCAACTCCGCACAGAACCTGACGCCTTGTGCAATCCTAAGTAAGCTTGTTGGTTTTTAGCATAGCCTGCGATCCTGGCCATTTCGACCGGAAGGTGGCGCTAAAACTGGATAGTCTCCCTACGGTGTGAGAGCCCAGGCGATGTTGAAAGGGGACGAGCGCTTACCATCGGCAAACGACAGGTTAGCGAGTAGTAACTGACGGGATGTGATGAAGGGTGGTGATAGCCGGCTCAAAGCGGTGGAGGCTGGTGTGCGCCCCCACAGGGGCCTCGCCGTGGCATAATGCGCCGGCATTTTCTGCTTGAACTCCAGACGGCCCGACCAAGGCGCCACAGGAACACCCCATGCCACGTCTCGACCAACTCCTCGTCAGCCAGGGCCTGGTTCGCTCTCGCACCCGCGCCCAGCGGTTGATCCGCCACGGCCGCGTCTCCCGCCGGGATGACGGCAAGGTTTTGACACGCCCCGGGGAGAAGTGCCCCGACGACCTCGCTCTGGTGGTCGCCGAGGACCCGGAGGAGCGTTACATTTCCCGCGCCGGACTCAAGCTGGAAGCAGTGCTCTCGGCGCTGGAACTGTCACTGGACGGCCGCCTGGTGCTGGACGTGGGCCAATCCACCGGGGGCTTTACCGACTGCGCCCTGGCCGGCGGTGCGCGCCACGTCATCGGCATCGAGGTAGGCCACGGACAGCTCGACGATAGCCTGCGGGGCGACGCCCGCGTCAGTTGTCTGGAGGGGCTCAACGCCCGCCACCTTAGCGAAAGCCGCGAACTGGCGACGCTGATGGAGAAAATCGGTCGGCCGGAGGTGGCGGTGATGGACGTGTCCTTTATCTCGCAGACGCTGATCCTGCCGGAGCTGGCGACGCTGCTGGCACGGGACGCCCTGCTGCTGTCTCTGGTGAAGCCCCAGTTTGAGCTGGGGCCTGGTGCGGTGGATCAGCGAGGCGTGGTCAGCGACCCACGCCGCTACGCCGAGGTCGAGCAGCGCATCCGCGACTGCTGCGCCTCGGTCGGCTTCGAGATCCTGCACTGGCAGGAAAGTCCGATCCTTGGTGGCGACGGCAATCGCGAGTTTCTGCTACAGGCCCGCCGGCGCTAGCGATAGGCTGTGCGACGTGTCATGCGACGGGCTATGCGACATGCCATGCAACGGGCTGTGCGACATGCCATGCAGCAGGCCTTACAGCAGACCATGTAGCCTTTCGCCAGCGACCGCGGTCGGTCGCCCTCAGCGCCCGCCGGCGTCTCCGCCCCCATCGCTGCCGCCGCCATCCCCGATACCGACGTCACCCGGGTCACCCTTGGCCCCGGGGGGCGGATGGCCTTCCTGAGGGTCGCCCTTGACCCGATGCACGCCCTTCCACACGTCGCGCTGCCCCGAGCGTCGAATGTGTACATCGAGCTGGTCGAAGGCGATACGGATGCCATGCTCGGAGAACATGTCGCCGATGCGGCCGTTGAGCTCGTCGGTGGCCAGCAGTCGATCCCCCAGGGCATTCACGTAGATGCGCAGTTCGTACTCCATGGTGCTGGCGGTGTAGGCCATGAAGTAGATCTCGGGGGGCGGGTCGGACAGCACCCGCTCGTTCTCCTCGGCGGCCTGCTCGAGCAGGCGATGCACCAGGCTGCGATCGGCGTCGTGGCTGACCCCATACTTCAACGTCACCCGCGTCACACTGTCCGACAGTGACCAGTTGATCAGCTGGTCGGTGACGAAGGTCTTGTTGGGGATGATGATCTCCTTGCGATCGAAGTCGGTGACCGTGGTCGCGCGGATACGAATCCGGCTCACCGTACCGGTAAGGTTGCCCAGGGTAATGGTGTCGCCGATGCGTACAGGCCGCTCGAACAGGATGATCAGACCCGAGATGAAGTTGGCAAAGATCTCCTGAAGACCGAAACCGAGACCCACACCAAGAGCCGCTACCAGCCACTGCAACTTGGCCCATGACACCCCGAGTGCGCCCAGGGTCATCACCGTACCGGTGCCGACGATGGTGTAGGACAACAGCGAACTGATGGCGTAGGCGCTGCCCTGCTTGAGCTCCAGGCGCGACAGCACCATCACCTCGAGCAGACCCGGCAGGTTGCGCGCCAGCATCATGGTCACCCCGGCGATGAACAAGGCCACCAGCACGTCGCCGACACTCAGGTTGTCCTCCAGCGCCTCGCCACCCTCTCCGGTGGCGCCTTCCACCAGGGTGACGTTGTCGAGGTAGCCGATGACCCCGAGGAAATCGGTCCAGACCAGATACAGCAAGGCGGCGAAGCCGATGGTCAGCAGCAGCTTGGACAGCCTCAGCGACTGCTGGTTGACCTGCTCCATATCCAGCGGCGGCTCTTCGACGATATCGAGGCCACGGTCGTTGTCGTCCTGGGCCAGGGCTCGCCGGCGAGCCAGCGCACGACGATAGGCCAGGCGTCGGGCAGCCACCGCCAATCCGCGGACCACCGCTGCCTCGACCAGGATCCACACGCCCAGCAGGTACAACGAGATCACGAAGCGGCTGACCAGACTCAACGCCGAGTAGACGTAGCCATAAAGCACGGCACCACCCAGCACCACCGGCACCATCGCCAGCGCCAGCCCCAGCACCAGACGAAAGAGCTTCACCCCGAAGAAGGGGGTGTGGGCCATGATCAGCTTGCTGAGCGCCACGCTCATCCCAATCAGCCCCAGCAGCAACAGTCCGAGCCCCAGCGGGCGCTGGTTGAAGGTCACCGCAGCGTCCCTGGCAAGCGGCGCGATCAGCAGCACCGGCGCCATGCTGACGCCAAGCCACAAGAGCCACCAGCGCAGTTTGCCCACGTACTTGACCGGCCAGTGGAAATGACGTGTCGCCACGCCGTCGCTGACCAGCAGGCGACGCGACCAGGCGACCACGCCCCAGGCCAGTGAAAGCTGCAGTACCGAGTAGCCGACATCCGCTGCCACCTCGGAGCCACCGAGGGTCAACAGCAGGCCGAAGGCCACCAGGCACAGCGGTCCCGGTGCGGCCACCAGGGCGTTCAATGCCACCGCCTTGGGCGTATGCAGCTGAGAATCGTAGCGAAGTCGACCGATCTGGTCGTGCAGGGTGACCAGGCGACGCATGATCGCGCGCCTGAGCGCCAGCAGCAGCAACACCACCAGCAGTACCGGGACCGCTACCCAGGCACCAGGCCCCGGCCAGCGCCAGTTGTGAGGCAGGATCTGGCGCCACTCGCCTTCCCGCCACTCCATCATCAGGTTCTGGGGGATCTTCATCAGCCAGCCGAGATCGATGGGCCTGGCGTTAGCCACCCAGAACAGCTGTTCGTCGATGCTGGTGCGCAACTGCGCACTGATGTCGAGCAACTGCTGCTGGTTGAGCTGCATATCGATGGCAGCCGTGAGGATCTGACCGTAGGTGGGCTCTAGCTGGCTGATCAGCTCACGCCGAGAATTGAACAGCTGCACCAGCGGCTCCACCAGGGGCTCGGGCTCGTCCACCTCGGCCTGCGCCAACACCTCCCTTGCCAGTGCCTCCGGGGAGCGCAAGGCGTCGCGTTCGCTGTCGAGTTCGAACTGCGCCAGGCGTACATCGGCGATCTCGTCACGCAGGCCCGGCCGTGGCTGCACTTCGGGCAGCGATCCTCGCTGCTCACGCAGGATGCGCGACAACAGTACACTGCCGCGCACCGCCTCGATGTTCTGGGTCAGCCCCTGCTGCAGGCGACGCACCCGTTCGAGCTGGCGACGCACTTCGAGTCCGTCACGCACCAGATCGTTGGCTCGCGAGGTGGCGTTGAGCAAGTCCTTGGAGAGCTGACGGTTGGTGGTCTGGGCCGCCTGAATCACCGGATGCCGTGAGATGGCCTCTGGCTCATCGCGTACTGCCTCGGCGATGGCCCGCTCGGTCTGCTCGCGGCGCAGTCGATCGAGCCGACCCTGCAGCGCGGAGACCCAGGCCTCCTCGCTTGCCGCCTCCAGTTTCAACAGCGCGAGGCGCTGCTGCAGCACCTCACGCATACGTGTATTGGTATTGAGCTGACGCTGGTGCAGCTCGAGCTGAGCCTCGGCCAGAGCCTGGCGCGCCCGCGCCGCCACCCGCAAGGGGGCATCTTCCGGCACGTCACGACGATTGAGGTCTTCGAGCTTGACCCTCGCCTCATCCATCTCCCGATTGGCCTCGGTGATGGCCTGTTGCGCCCGCTCCGGCAGCGTCTGGGCCCCCAGCAACTGGCTCTGCACACTGGTCAGGGTATCCTGGGTCGACTGCAGCACTCGGGTGGCGTCGCTCAGGCGCTGCTCGACGGCCGGCATCTTCAGCCCCTCGAGCTCAGCTAGATTGTGCGACTCGCCTTCTTCACTCTGGCGCAGCGCTTCCTCAAGCGCCGCCAGCCGTTCGGGTGCCCCCTCGATACGCCGCTCTAGACTCTCCAGGTCACGCTCGACCTCGGCCAATTTCTCCACCGCATCGATCGCCTCTGACAGCGCATCGATCTCTTCCTGCGCCGTGGCGCTTGGCGGATCGCTGGCATTGGCGACGCGCTCGTCAAGGCGCGACTGCAGCTCTTGCTTGTCCGGCAGCCTCTTCTCGGGCGCTTCCTGGGCCACCACCGCAGATACCGACAGCAGAGACAGCAGCAACACCAGCAAGAGGGGGAGTATTCGGAACAACGAAGAAGGCGAGCTGGGCATCTTAAGAGAACTTCCTGTCGCAGCGTGGAGGAGGCGAGATTCTCAACCCAGTGTGTCAGTATGGCAATCCAGTGCAAGATTCTTCCACGAAGTTGACTCGCTGCGCCGCCATGGTAGAACAACGCCTCCACCTGTCGAATGGATTCACCCTATGACCCGCCCCGCCGTCCGTTCCTCCCTGTTCCCTTCCCTGCTGGCGCTTGCCATCAGTGGACAGGCCGTCGCCGACGGCGGCCTGACCGACGCCGAGCGCGCGGCCAAGGAGGCGCGTATCGAGGCCCTGAAGGCTGAGCTCGCCAAGCTGGAAAATGAACTCGACGATGACGAGGCCCAGCGCGAGGGTGCACAGGCCGTGGCCGTCAGTAGCGCCGGCACTTCATCGACGGTCAACGCCGAAGCCCCCGACACCACCGGTCTGCCCGCCTCCGAGGAGATCGTTGCACGTGCCTCGGGCAAGCCCATCGAGGAGACCGTCGAGGAGCGTCGTCAGCTGGAGCAGGAGTCCGAGAGCAACCCGTTCTCGATCACCACCCACCGGCGCAACTACATCCTGCCGATCAGCTACAACACCAACCCGAATTCCGGCGCCTTTCGTGCCGGTGAAGACGATGCTGACATGGACAACACCGAACTCAAGTTTCAGTTCAGTGCCAAGTTCAACATCGCCGAGGACGTGCTATTCGACAACGCAGACCTCTACTTCGCCTACACCCAGAAGAGCTGGTGGCAGGCCTACAACAGCGACGAGTCCTCGCCGTTTCGCGAGACCAACTACGAGCCTGAGTTCTTCATCGACTTCCAGAACGACACCAACCTGTGGGGCTGGACCAACGTCAACAACCGCATCTCGCTCAATCACCAGTCCAACGGCCGCTCGGACCCGCTGTCTCGCAGCTGGAACCGGGTCATCGGCACCACTTCCTGGATCAACGACGAGTGGGCGCTGGCAGTCTCGCCGTTCTGGCGCATCCCGGAAGACGATAGTGATGACGACAACCCCGACATCGAGGACTACGTGGGTTATGCCGACGTCACCGTGGCCCGGCAGATGTTCGACACCCACGAAGCCAGCCTGCTGATGCGCGGCAACCCCGACGAAGGCAACTACGGCACCCAACTCGACTACTCCTGGCCGCTGTTCGGCAAGGTGCGTGGCCACGTGCAGTACTACTATGGCTACGGCGAGAGCCTTATCGACTACGACGAGCGCGTCAATCGCCTGGGTATCGGCTTCAGCATGAACCCGCTGTTCTCGGCGGGCGGCTTCAATCCGTGATGCCGGCGGCGGCCAATTGTGCTTCTTTGCACGGTCGGCCGCCGGCCATTGCCGTGACTGCTATTCTGATGCGAGCATGAACGGGTAAAGATTCATTTTTGGTACCGTTAATCCACCTGCGTCAAAGGAAGACACGATGGCTACACGAAGCTCCAGCACCACCGCCAGCAAGTCCAACGCCAAGAGCGCGGCAAGCGACGCGGACACCAGCAGCTCCAGCGCCTCCACCGAGCAACTCAGGGACGACCTCAAGCAGCTGTCGAGCACCCTCGAAGACCTGCTGAGCGCCACCGCCGACGACTCCAGCGAGACCGTCAAGGAATGGCGCAGCAAGGCAGAGGCACGACTGAAGGATACCCGTGCTCGCCTCGAAGCCACTGGAGAGCGCGTCTACCGTCAGACCCGCGACAGCGTCACCGACCAGGTCGATGCCTGTGATCGCTACGTCCACGACAACCCCTGGAAGAGCATCGGCATCGGTGCTGCCGTCGGCTGCATCGTCGGTATGCTGATCGGGCGGCGCTGATGGCAGACAGCCAAGGACCGGCACAACGGCTATTCGGGGCGGGCAAGCGGGTCCTCTCGACCCTGATCGCCACCGGCGAGACGCGCCTGCGTCTCGCCGTTCTGGAACTCGAGGAAGAACGCGCTCGACTGGTAACCCTGGCCCTGTTGCTGGGGCTGAGCATGGTGCTGCTGATGCTCGGCATCGCCACCCTGACGGCCTTCGTCGTGGTGCTGTTCTGGAACTCCTTCCGGCTTACCGCCATCGCCGTATGCGCGGCGGTACTTCTGGCAGGAGGCGTGGGGCTGGCCCTGGCGGCGATGCGCCTGGCACGTCGTCGCACGCTGCTGGTCAGCACCTTGAAGCACCTGGCCCTGGATCGAGAGCTTGCCGAAGAATCGATGCGGCCGGACGTCGATGAGCCACATCGTCGATGAGCCGCCATCTTTCTGCCGACACGTCAGGGAGCAATGCCATGAGCCGCGATGACCGCCGTGCGAGCCCCTCTCGCGCCGAGCGCAAGGCCGAACTCGAGGCCACCATCGAACAGCAGCGGCTGGACATCCTGCTGGCCTCGCGCCGTTTCCATCTTGCCGGAGAGCGCATCGACGCCGGCTGGCAGGCCCTCAGTCGCTATCGCACGCCGGCCCTGCTTGCCGCCGGCACGGCGCTGATTCCCGTGCTGCGCCACCCCGGCCGACTGGCTCGCTGGGGTCGCAAGCTGGTGGTGACCGGTCTCGCCATCCAGCGCGTCAGGCGCCTGGTCAAGCGCTGACAGGACACCGCCCCCTCACTATCCGGCCCTACAGCACCCAGCCCCTCTGCGCCCAACCTTCAGCGCCCAGAACTTCAATCAAGAAAGGTTGTTGTTGCAGCGACTACCAAGACCGTATACAAAACAACGTCAATATCCCCTGGCGAACAACGCCATTCACTGCACAAAGCTGTGCTAAAGTCGTTGTTCTAGTTCATCAAATTCACGGGGCGAATTGCGATGCGGATGTTGTCGCTTTACAGCATCAAGGGGGGCGTGGGCAAGACGGCGTCGGCGGTCAATCTAGCCTGCGAAGCCGCCGCCTGTGGCCACAGGGTGCTGCTGTGGGACCTGGATCCCCAGGCGGCAACGACGTTCTATCTGAAGATCAAGCCCAAGATCCGCGGTGGCGTCGAGAAGCTGGTGAAAGGCAAGGCGGCCTTCAACAAGGTCATCCGCTCGACCAACGTGGATGGCCTTGATGTGCTGCCGGCCTCGCTGGACTCCCGCGAGATGGACCAGCTGCTCGAGCATCATGGCTCCAGTCATCTGCGTCAGATCCTCGGCAAGGTACGCGACGAGTACGATCTGGTCATCCTGGACTGCCCACCGACGCTGTCCCACATGTCCGAGAACATGTTCACCAGCGTCGACGCCCTGCTGGTGCCGGTGGTGCCTTCCACCCTTTCGCTACGCACCCTGGAGCAACTCGAGACCTTCCTCGACGACCAGGATCTGGTCTGCCCGCTGTGGCCCTTCATCACCCTGGCCGATCGGCGCCGCACCATGCATCGCGAGGTGATGGAAAGCTTCGGCAAGCGCTGGCCGCTGCGGCTGTCCAGCGTCATCCCGGCGGCCAGTGCGGTCGAGCGCATGGGGCTTGAGCGCGCCCCAGTACGCCACTTTGCCCCCTATACCCCAGCGTGCCGCGCCTACACCAGCCTGTGGAAGGAGATCGAACAGCGCCTGGCCTGATTGAACGGCCCGAGGCTTGTTCTCGGGCGCGCCCTCAGGGCCGCCCTGGGTCTTTTTCAGCGCTATTGCGGAGCCTTCATCAGTGTCACGGCCTCATTGATCCTGGCCTCGAGACGCTCCAGGCGCGGCTTGCGACATAGCGCCTGCACCCGTTTGAGGTTCTGCTCTGTCTGCGCCTCGTGATGCGCATGCAGCAGCATGAAACCGCGCAGGTGGCGAGGCGCGGTGGCCCTGGGTGAGGCCTGCTCGAGTGCTGCCTCCAGACGATCCAGGGTTTCTTCTTCGGTGTGCAAGAGCGCCGCCGTGGTCAGCACGTCGCCCCTCACCAGGTCGTCGTGGAGATCGCCAAAGGCATCCTGAAAGGTCTTCAGCTCTTCCTCGAGCTCGGCGAAGACCTCGCCCTGTTCCCGCCAGGGACGCAGCAGATAGCGCAGTCGCTTGCCGGTGATACGCGGCCGGTGCAGCGTCTCTTCTTCCTCGCGCCCTTTTACCGCTGCGAGCTCCTCAAGCCAGCCCTCACCAAGCCGGGCCAGCACCTGGGCCGAGGCGTCACCAAACCGAGGCTCCTTGCCGGCCTTGTTGCTGCCTTTTTTCTTGTCCTTGTTCTTGTCCTTCTTCTTGCTGTCCTTGTCTTTGCCCTTGTCCTTGAGAGCGGCCTTGCCGGCAGCCTCGCGCAGGCGGGTGTCGAGCAGCGGAAACCCCGCCACACTGGCGTCGATGGAGGCGTACTCCTGTTCCACCTGAGCCGCCAGGCGTTCCCGCCACCAGCCGATGGCACCCCGCTCCGGCGCTCCCGTCGACTCGGCCACGCTATCGAGCCAGGCCAGCATCACCTCACCGTCGCGAGCGTCGTTGGTGGCTCGCGCCAGCGCCGTCAACTGGCGCAACAGCGCCTTGTCGATCGCAAACCCCGGCTGATCGCCAAACTCCTTGATGGTGCTGCGCAGGCGCCTCAAGGCCACCCGAAAGTCGTGCAGCCCTTCGCTGTCCTCGGGGTCCTGGATGCGCGGATAGGCCTGACGAGCGTCATCGAGCATCTCAAGGATGACGGCTTCAAGCACCGTCCCCAGCCGCCGTTGTCCCAGCGCCTTGGCCATACACTCTCTCCTGAACAAGAAATAGATGATGCATTCAAGCGTAGCGCAGAAACTCAGCGATCCGACAGTCCGCCGGCCAGGCGCATCAGGCGTACCGCCTCGGCGCGATAGCCGTAGCGGTCCTTGCCCTTGCTGGCCTCTGCCAGCGCGATAGCCTCATCCCAACCCCAGTCGCCCAGGTAGCGATCGTCACCCAGCAGCTGGCCGAAGCCTGCGATGACGGCGGCGAAGGACGCCTCGCTGTCGGCTGTCGTCACGCCTGGCGAGATCGGCGTCTCGATCAGGCGGCTTTGCGACTCCCCCGGCACCTTGTAGCGCAGCGCCACATGCCCCAGCTCGTCATGCTGGCCCCCCGTCACTTGCTGTCCCTGCTGATAGCGAGATGGCCGGGTCAGGGCAGCGCTCGAGCCCACCGGAGCAATCTCGTAGAGCGCCGTCACCTGATGACCCGCGCCGATATCGCCGGCATCGACGCGGTCGTTGCGGAAGTCTTCTCGCCTGAGCGCGCGGGTCTCGTAGCCGATCAAGCGGTACTCCTGCACCCGCGCCGGATTGAATTCGACCTGCACCTTGACGTCGTTGGCGATGGGCTCGAGCGACGCCGCCAGTTGGTCCACCAGCACCTTCTGCGCCTCGGCCAGACTGTCGATATAGGCGGCCTGACCATTGCCATGCTGGGCCAGCGACTGCATCACGGCGTCGTCGAGATTACCTCGGCCAAAGCCCAGCACCGACAGATACACGCCGCCCTCACGCCGGCCGGCGATAAATCGCTCTAGCGCCTCGGGATCACTCAGGCCAAGATTGAAATCGCCGTCGGTGGCCAGCAGCACCCGGGTCGTCTCGTCCTCGCCGTTCATCTGCCCCGCCAGCCGATAGGCCTGGCTCAGGCCGGCTTCGCCGGCGGTACCACCGCTGGGCGCCAGGCTCTCGAGCGCTTGCATGATCTCCTCTGTGTTCGATGCCGCAGTCGGTGCCAGTGCCACCCCGGCGCTGCCGGCGTAGGTGACGATGGCGACCTCGTCGTCGTCATTCAGCTCACCCAGCAACAGCGACATGGAGCGCTTGAGCAAGGGCAGCTTGTCTGGCGAGCGCATCGAGCCGGAGGTGTCGATCAGCAGCACCAGGTTGACCGGCGAGCGGGGCCCAGGCGTGGCCGCCCTGCCCTGCAGCGCCACCCGCACCAGCTGACGCTCGGGATTCCACGGCGAGGCAAAGACGTCGACCATCGGGCGAAACGCCTCGGCGTCCGGCTGGGGGTAGTCGTAGCCGAAGTAGTTGATCATCTCCTCGATGCGCACCGCCTGGGGCGGCGGCAACTGCCCCTGCATCAGCGAAGAACGCACCACCGCGTAGCTTGCCGTGTCCACGTCCACCGAGAAGGTCGACACCGGCGTCTCGGCGGTCACCCTGACACTCGAGGCGTCGAACTCGGGATAGGCTTCCGAGGAGGCGGTGGGCATCTGGACCGAAGGTTCCGGGCTCGGCAAGGGCGCTATCCGTGCGACCTCCTGACTCGGCATCAGGCCGCGCATCTCCATCGATGTCGAAGGAGAGAGCGACGTCGATGGTGAAGAAGAGAGCGCGGGAGATCGCGACACAGAGAGCCTGGGAGCCTCGGCCAACTGAGTGACCTGCCCAGCAGACTTGCTTTCCGTCTCGACAGCCGTCACGACGGCCGTATCAAGGGGCATGTCACCGGCCATCTGGTCTGCCACCGGTCCTGTCTTGCTCGCCACAATCGCCAGACGTTCGCTCTCATTCGCTTCAGGGGCAGACTCGGGCTTGCCGGCAGTTCGAGGTGGCGAGACGGCCATCTCGGCATCCTGGCTCGGCTCGGGCCCTGTCATGGCGTCGAAGTCCTGGCCCTGGGGCCACAGCAGGTAAAGCCCCAGTGACAGCGCCGCCAGCGAGGCGGCGGCAGCCACTGATGGTCGACGATGCAATGGGCGACGGTGTGACGGGCTGTGGCTAAGCGATCGGTTCATGCTGGCATCCCTCCGGGGTGAACGCGGCCGCGACCTGATGTCATCGCGACCTTCCCCCGAGAGACGTGGCTCGGCGTTGGACTCTTGGTCGGCGGCCTGACGTTGATCGAACCGGTCAAGCGCCGCCTTTAGATGCCCGGACTTCACCTCCGCCTCCGGCGCGGGTGCCGATGACAAGGCCCGTTCGAGGCGCTTCAGCTCATCACTCATCTTTCCTCCTCCGCCTGGGCCAGCGCGCTCAATTGTCGTTTCACCTCGCTCATGCGCCAGGCCACGGTACCTTCTGAAACCTCCAGCACCTCGGCCACCTGCGCCTGGGTCATGCCTTCGCCCAGGGACAGCGCCACGGTGTCACGCAGGTCAGTCGATAGCGTCGCCATCGCCCTGGCGAGCCAGCGCTGTTCATCGTCGCGCTGTCGATTGCGCTGGTGTCGGCCACGCTCCCAGGCCTCCCAGCCCTCGGCAGCCTTGCGCCGCGTGGCTTGCTGCCGGCGACGATCGTGGGCGGCGTTGACCGCGACCCGATAGAGCCAGGTGGTAAAGGCGGCGCGCCCATCGAAGCGGATTAGCTTGTCGGGCAACGCAAGACAGATGTCCTGGGTCAGATCCTCGGCCTCGGCGCGGCTGCCAGTCAGCCGCCAGGCCAGCGCATAAAGCCGGTCGTAGTGGCGAGACAGCAGGCACGCAAAGGCCTCACGCTCGCCTCCGGCGGCGCCCTTCACCAGTTCTACATCCGTTGGCGCCCGGGTTTCGGGCTCTTGAATCGACAAGTGGCCGCTCCTCGCGGTCGGGCTCTCGGAAATACACATCAGCCCACAGGGGGGCATCTACATGTAAAGACGTCGCTGGTAGCCGATTCCTTGGGCGGCTGAGAAAAAAAGTGGCGAACAGGCATCGCTTGAACAGGAAGCCTCCACGTCTGCAAACGGTAGTAGCACAAAAAGAGGCGGCCCGTAGGCCGCCTCCCCCGCGATTTACCACCTGGGCTTGCGCTCAGGTCCAGGACGCCAGGTACCGCGGCGTCCTGGCTTTGCTGCCTTGCGCTCCTCAGGAGGGCAGCGTACCGGCGCTCTTGTGGCGCCAGCGTTGCACGCCCCAGATCGCCGCGCCCAGTCCCAGGCCGATCAAGTCGGTGACGAGGCCACCGGAGATCATCGCCAGGGCGGCTGCCCCAAGCACCACACGCTGGAGCAGATTCGCCGGAGCCGCCAGGAAATAGCCCTGAAGCGCCGCCGCCAGCAGATAGATGCCGATACCGGCGGTGATCGCCACCCTCAGGATCGCCCACCAGGTCCCCTGCATCAGAAGCTCGGGGCTGTAGAAGAACATGAAGGGCACGATGAACGCCGCCAGGCCGAACTTGAACGAAGTGGCCGCGGTCTTCAGCGCATTGGTGTTGGAGATCGCCGCCGCCGCGTAGCCGGCCAGCGCCACTGGTGGCGTGATCGCGGACAGAACCGCGTAGTAGAACACGAAGAAGTGTGACACCAGCGGCGAGATACCGATCTGCTGAAGCCCCGGCGCCACCACCGACGCCGCCACCGCGTAGGCCGCCGTGGTCGGCATGCCCATGCCAAGCAGAATCGAGATGCACATGGCGAAGAACAGCGCCAGGAAGTGGCTGGTGTCGGCCAGCCCCAGCAGCATGGAGGCAAAGCGCGCACCGACGCCGGTCAGCGAGATCACGCCGACGATGATGCCGGCACAGGCGCACACTGCGATCAAGGGCACCGACATTCGGGCCCCCAGTTCCAGCGCCCGCAGCAAGGCCTTGGGCCCCATCCAGTGCGGCGTCAGCCAGGACACCACGGCGGCGCTGGCCATCGCCAGGGTACCGGCACGGATCACCGAATAGCCCATGAACAGGGTGGTGATCAGGATGATGATCGGCAGGAACAGATAGACCCGCTTGAGCATCTCGGTGACCAGCGGCAACTGGTCCTTGGGCAGACCCTGCATGCCGTCGCGTCGGGCTTCCAGGTCCACCATCAGATAGATGGCGAGGAAGTACAGCGCCGCCGGAATCAGCGCGGCGAAGGCGATCTCGGTATAGGGGATGCCGGTGATCTCGGCCATGATAAAGGCGCCGGCGCCCATGATCGGTGGCACGATCTGGCCACCGGTGGAGGCTGCCGCTTCGATGCCGCCCGCGCTGAGCGGATGGTAGCCCACCCGCTTCATCAACGGGATGGTCAGCGAGCCGGTGGCCACCACATTGCCCGCCGAGGTGCCGTTGATCATGCCCATCAGCCCCGAGGCGAATACCGCCACCTTGGCCGGGCCACCGCGCGAACGCCCGGCCACGGCGAAGGCGAAGTTGACGAAGTAGTCCCCGACCTTGGAGGCCTGCAGAAAGGCGGCGAAGGTGATGAACAGGATGATGTAGGTGGACGACACCGCGGTGGTCGGCCCCAGCACCCCGCTGTCGGTGTACAGGTAGGTGAAGAAGCGCTTGGCCGTGTAGCCGTCATGTTCGAGGATGCCCGGCAGGTAGGGCCCGGCAAAGGCGTAGAGCAGGAAGACACTGGTGATGGCGATCAGCGCCAGACCGGCGATACGCCGGGTCAGCTCCATGATCAACAGCACCCCACTGGCCGAGACCAGCAGCTCAGGCGTGCCCACCAGCGGAGTGCCCGCCGCCATGCGCCAGCGTCCCAGTACGAAGATCAGAAAGGCCGCCACCACCAGCGCCGATACCATCAGCGCCAGATCCGGCCAGTGAATGCGATCACCACGACTGGGAAAGCACCAGCTCGATACCACCCCCGCCACGCTGGCGATCGCCAGCGCCACCGCCAGATGCAGCGGCAGCCAGTTGGTCACCGCCACACCAGGGCCTTCACTCAGCCCCCACAGGGCCAGCGCGCAGGCACCCGCGTAGCCACTGGCGAGTGCCGTGATCAGCGCAGCGAGACGTTCGAGTCCTGCTGGCCTTGAGCCCTTGCCGGCCCCGCCTTCAGGGTCCACCGACATCGCTGCGGTGATGGCGAAGCCGACCATCAGTCCACCGGCGATGTGCAGAATGCGAAAGGTCCAGGTCTCGATCGGCGCGATATTCAGCGCGTAGAGGTGCATCGCGGTAAACAGCACGCAGCCGAGCATCACTGTCCTGCCGACCAGCCCGCCGAGGACGCGCTCGTTGTGGGCACGGGGCAGCTCGTCGGCGCCATCCGCCACCACCGTCTGAAGCGGAGCCACCTCGTCGGCGGGCTCCGGTTGTCTTGTCGTTGTCATCTCGCTGTACCTCAGGTCACGAGGGCCGAGGCCCTGGCGGACCCCGGCTCACGAGCTTCAAGGGCCGACCGTCTCAGACGGCCGGCGCCATAGCACTTCAGCCTTCCAGATCGTCCGGGATGTCGTAGCCGTTCTCCTCGAACCAGCGCACGGCGCCCGGATGCCAGGGCATGAAGCTGTTCTGGGAGAAGTTTTCCGGCAGCGTCTCCTTGGCCGAGCCATGGACCTTGAGCATGCGCTCATGCTCTTCCATCACGGCCTTGGTGACCTCGTAGACCAGTCCCTCCGGCATGTCCTTGTGGGTGATGGCGAAGTTCCAGATCGACACCGCCGGTGTCGGCTCGTCCAGCGACTGATAGGCGCTGGCCGGGATCGACGAGGCGCTGAGTGCCGGGAAGTCCTCGAGGAACTGCTCACTCTCCTCCGGCGAGAACGAGAAGATGTTGACGTCGGCCTGGGCTTCCAGCTGACTGAACGCCGATACCGGAATCCCCGAGGCGAAGGCGAACGCATCGAGCAGGCCATCCTGGACCTGACCGGCCTGGTCGGCAGCGCCGCCGTTGCGGGTATCTGCCTCGATCCCGAGCTTGTCGAAGATCTGCGGGAAATACAGATCGCCGGTACCACCGGCCGGCCCGATACCGACGGTCTTGCCGTCGAGGTCATCGATGGAGTCGATGCCCGAGTCCTCGAGCGCGATCACCTGCAGCGCCGTCTGGTACATCGGGAAGACTGCGCGCACGTCGGTGTGCTCGACCCCCGGAGCCAGCTTGCTGTTGCCCTGCCAGGCCTGGTAGGCCGGTCCCATGGTGACCATGCCGAACTCGTGCTCGCCCATCTGCACCATGGTGACGTTCTGTACCGGGCCACCGGTGACCTCGGCGCCGAACGAGATGCCGGTGCGCTCACCGACCAGGTTGCCCCAGCCGCTGCCGTAGATGTAGTAGGTAGCGCCCTGGCTACCGGTGCCGATGGTGACACTCTGGGGCCAGTCACTCTGGTCGTCGGCGGCCATGCTCGGACTCGCCGCCACCGCGGCGATCACTGCACTGAAAAGAAGGGTTTGGGATTTCATGGCGTTGCTCCTTGGCGTTGTGATTGTTACTGCCAAGCCTCTCGATGGGCTCGTGGAGCGGGGAGTCTCTGCTCGAAAGCCGAGCCTCCCCGAATCCCGCGTCGGTGTTTCGGCATCGATGCCATCCGACGGGGACAAGGTCATCGCCTCCTGCCCGCAGGGGGCAGGAAACGACGGGGATCTCAGACTCAGCCCTGGGCCTCGATGTCGGCGCAGATGGCCGCCGTCACGTCGCGGGTCATGGCGTCGCCGCCCAGGTCCTTGGTCTGCATGCCGGACTCGGTCAGGCGCTCGATGGCTGCCATCAGGCGCTCGGCGGCGGTGTTCTCGCCGAGGTATTCGAGCATCATCGCCGCGGTCCAGAACGAGCCCACCGGATTGGCGATCCCCTGGCCCGCGATATCGAAGGCAGAGCCATGGATCGGCTCGAACATGGAGGGGAAGCTGCGCTCGGGGTTGAGGTTGGCGGTAGGCGCAATACCCAGGCTGCCGGAAAGCGCTGCCGCAAGATCCGAGAGGATGTCGGCGTGCAGGTTGGTGGCGACCACCACATCCAGGGTCTCGGGCTTGAGCACCATGCGGGTGGTCACCGCATCGACCAGCTCACGATCGATCTCGACCTCGGGGAAGTCCTTGGCCACCTCGAAGAACACCTCGTCCCACAGCACCATGCCGTGACGCTGGGCATTGGACTTGGTCACCAGGGTCAGCTTCTTGCGCGGGCGGCTCTGGGCCATCTCGAAGGCAAAGCGATGGATCCGCTCGATGCCCTTGCGCGAGAAGATGGAAAGCTCGGTGCCGATCTCGTCGGGCAGCCCCTGGTGCACGCGCCCGCCGTTGCCGGAGTACTCACCCTCGCTGTTCTCGCGGATGATCACCCAGTCGATCTTGTCGGCGCCCTCGAGACGACTCTTCACGCCCGGCAGCACCCGCGCCGGGCGCACATTGGCGTACTGATCGAAGCCCTGGCAGATGGCCAGGCGCAGATCCCACAGCGACACGTGGTCGGGCACGTCCTGGCTGCCCACGGCGCCAAAGTAGATGGCGTCGAACTTCGCGAGCTTCGCGAGGCCACCCTCGGGGATGTACTCGCCCTGTTCCAGATAGCGCTTCGAGCTCCAGTCGAAGTCCTCGAATTCGAAGTTGAAGTCGCCGCTCTTCTTGGCCAGCGCCTCGATGACCTGCTTGCCTGCCTCGATGACCTCAAGGCCGATACCGTCACCGGGAATCACCGCCACCTTATGCGTTCTCATCTGCTGTCACCTCACTGAAGATTCTGTAAACCGGAGGTCTTGCCGGGTTCACGAAGGCTAGGTGACAGGGACAATTGGCGGCAATAGACTGGCGGTTGAAGCTACCATGACGCCTGGGTTAACCATGAAATCGCTTGCCGACCTCGAATTCTTTGTCATCCTGTGTGAAGCGGGCAGCCTGTCGCGCACCGCAAAGGATCTCGACATCACCCCGGCTGCTGCCAGCAAGCGCTTGGCAAATCTGGAAAAATCCCTGGACACCCAGCTTTTTTACCGCACCCCGAGAGCCATGAGTCTGACCCCGGACGGGGTCGTCATGTTGCGCTACGCGAAGCGCATGCTGGCCGACATGGAAGCGCTTCACCATGCACTAAAGGTGAACGCCGACGAAGCCTCGGGACAGATAAGAATCAACGCCCCCTTCGGATTCGGTCGACGTCATATTGCTCCTTTCGTCGCATCTTTCGTCGAACAATTCCCCGATATCGACTGTCAGCTTCACCTCTCGGATCACCCGCTTAATCTGGTGGCAAATGCCTTCGATATCGGTATCCGATTCGGCACCCTTCCCGACTCGGGACTGCATGCCAGAAAGATCGCCTCCCACCGACGTCTGCTTTGTGCATCACCCGAATATCTGAAGAACCACGGGCATCCCGACACCCCGGAAGCATTGAGCGAACACAACTGCATCGTGCTCAGACAGAACGAGGACACCTACGGCAACTGGCGCTTCACCCGGGGAGAGCGTCACCATCAGGTCAAGGTCCGTGGCAACCTGTCGGCCAACGACGGCGAGAGCGTGCTGACCTGGGCCATTCGCGGCCACGGCATCGCCGTGCGCGCCGAGTGGGACGTGCACGAACATCTGGAGCAGGGACGCCTGGTACGGGTGCTGCCGGACTACCAGCTACCCAACGCCGACATCTACGCGGTCTACCCCTACGCCGATCACCTGCCGATCCGCATCCGCCGCTTTATCGACCATCTGGTCAGCGAGATGGAGGCCTTGCCGTCGCACGAGTAGGCAGGGGGGGACGAAGCGTCTACACCGACTGGCCGCAGGCCACGGCCGACGCCCAGGCCCACTGGAAGTTGTAGCCGCCGAGTTCGCCGGTGACATCGAGCACCTCGCCGATAAAGCGAAGCTGGGGCAGGCCCTGGACTTCGAAGGTCTTCGACGAGATGGCGTCGACGCAGACGCCGCCCATGGTCACCTCGGCGGTGCGCCAGCCTTCGGTGCCGGAGGGCTTGATGCGAAAGCGGTTGAGGAAGTCCGCCCAGGCCGCAAGGCTTGCGTTGGAGCGCTCGGCGAGTACGCCGTCATCGCCCTGCCACTCCACCAGGGACTGCGCCACGCGCTTGGGGTAGTGCTCGGACAGCCAGGTGGACAGGCGACGCTTGGGGGTATCGCGGCGGGCCTGACACAGCGCCTCGAAGGCGTCCTTGCCGGGCATCAGGTCGATCTCGAGGTCGTCGCCGGGCTGCCAGTAGCTGGAGATCTGCAGCATGGCGGGACCGGACAGCCCACGGTGGGTAAACAGCAAGGGTTCACGATACTCGCCCCCGCGACAGCGGGCGACGACGTCGGTGGACACCCCGGCAAGCGCCGCCGCCCGCTCCTTCCACTGCGAAGTGAGGGTAAAGGGCACTAGCGCCGCCCGGGTATCGGTGACCTCCAGGCCGAACTGACGGGCGATATCGTAGCCAAAGCCGGTGGCGCCCATGCTGGGGATCGACAGCCCACCGGTGGCGACGACCACTGCACCGGCATCGATGCGCCCGGCGGAGGTGGCCAGGCGCATGCCCTCGCCCTGGCGTTCGATGCGCTCGACACTGGTCTTCAGGCGTAGCTCGACGCCGGCCCAGTCGCATTCGGTCAGCAGCACCTGGAGCAGGTCCTTGGCGGAGTCGGCGCAGAACAACTGTCCCGGCGCCTTCTCGACGTACTCGAGGCCGTGGCGTTCGACCAGCTCGACGAAGTGCTCCGGGCGATAGCGCTTGAGCGCCGAGATGCAGAAGTGGGGATTGGCGGAGAAGAAGTTGGCCGGGGTCGTCGCCATATTGGTGAAGTTGCAGCGCCCGCCGCCGGACATCAGGATCTTCTTGCCCGGCTTGTTGGCGTGATCGATCACCAGCACCGAGCGTCCGGCGTAGCCCGCCGTCAGCGCACACATCAGACCGGCGGCTCCGGCACCAATCACTACCACGTCAACCTTCATGGATCATTCCCCTCACCGCCCGTTGTTCGCATCACGCCCTGGCGCCCTCGTCGGCCGCGCCTCACCCTGGGCTGGTCGCCATGTGCAAGCGCGCTGCCGAAACCCTTGGCGCAACAAAAGCCCGCCATACTAGCAGAGCCGTCCACTCGATTCGCCCTGAAACACCGTGGCATGCAACGGCCTGTTGTTACTCGGCGAACGACTTGCGAAAAGATTGTGCAACCCGCACCTTGCTCAAGCCAGCGAGGCCATGTCTCAGGCATGCTGTCGCTATCCTCGGACACTTGTGTACGACCATCGTATCCGATCGTTTACGCTGTGCGTCGGCCACGCCTCGAGCGCCGTCCACCGTAGAATGCCCAACGCAGGAAGCTTGCCATGCCGTCAGTTCGTTGCCCCAGGACCCTATCGCATCGCACGTCGAGACCAGGGAGGATGGGGGTTCGCCTGGCCCTGGCTCTGGTGTTGGCCCCGGTGCTGGCGGGTGTGGTGTCGCCCAGCCTGGCGCAGCAGCGCGGTGCCGGCACCCAGGGGCCTCCCCCCACCCCGGTGATCGCCGCCGAGGTGACCCAGGAGGCCTGGTCCGATCCGCTGGAGTCGCTGGGGACGCTGTCGGCCAACGAGAGCGTGACCCTGTCGGCCACGGTGACCGACACCGTCTCGGCGCTCAACTTCGAGGGCGGGGAAGAGGTCAGCCAAGGCGATGTGCTGGTGGAGCTGTCCGACATCGAGGAACGCGCCGCCCTGCGCGAGGCCCAGGCACTGCGCACCGAGCGACAAAACGCGGTCAATCGCTTCGCCCAACTCGAAAGCCGCAATCTGGCGCCCCGCGCCGACGTCGAGGACAGTCGTGCCCAGCTTCAGCAGGTGGACGCGACCATCGCCGGGCTCGAGGCGATGCTCGAGAACTACCGGGTCAAGGCGCCCTTCGACGGCGTGGTCGGGGTACGCGATATCAGCGTCGGCACCCTGGTCACCCCGGGCACCGAGCTGACCACCCTGGACGACGTCTCCCACATGAAGCTCGACTTCGACGTGCCGGAGGTCCAGCTCGGTTCGCTGTCACGGGGGCTCACGCTTACCGCCACCACCGCGGCCTACCCGGACCGGGTGTTCGAGGGCGAGATCGCCACCATCGACTCGCGCATCGACCCGATCAGCCGCAGCATCTCGGTGCGTGCCCTGCTCGACAACGAAGAAAGGCTGCTGCGTCCCGGCATGCTGATGCGGGTGACCATCGCCAGAAGCCCGCGTCAGGCGCTGGTGATTCCCGAGTCCGCGCTGGTCCCGGAAGGCCAGCGCCAGCGGGTCTGGGTACTGACCACGCGTGAGCCGACGTCGACCGAGGCCGGAGAGGTGGTCCGCCGGGATATCGAGGTGGGCTCGCGGCGCGAAGGCGACGTGGAAGTCGTCAAGGGGCTCGAGGCCGGCGAGCTGGTGGTCACCCACGGCAATGACCGCCTGCATGAAGCCTCCCGGATCACGCTGATCGGCATCGAGGACGAGACCACCAGCGTCAGCGACATCCTGCTCGAGCAGCGCCAGGGAGACGACACCTGATGCGCCTGTCCGACGTTTCCGTCCAGCGCCCGGTGCTGGCCACCGTGCTCGCCGCCCTGATCGTCGCCTTCGGCCTGCTGGCGCTGACCCGTCTGCCGCTGCAGGAATACCCGACCATAGATCCGCCCATCGTCAGCATCCGCACCGCTTACCCCGGGGCGTCCGCCGACGTGGTCGAGACCCGTATCACCCAGGTACTCGAAGAGCGCATCGCCGGCATCGCCGGCATCGAGGTGATCTCCTCCACCTCCACCGACGGCAGCTCCAATATCAACGTCGAGTTCAGCCTGTCCACCGACATCGACGCCGCCGCCAATGACATGCGCGACCGTATTTCCGGCGCCGCCGACAATCTGCCGGACGAAGCCGACCCGCCGGAGGTGCGCAAGGAGGACACCAGCTCCGAGGTGGTGATGTGGCTGATGCTGTCCGGTGAGGGCTATACCACGGCGGAGCTGACCGACTACGCCGAGCGCTACCTGGTGGACAGCTTCTCGGTGCAGGAAGGCGTTTCCGGGGTGTTCGTCGGCGGCGCCAAGGAATACGCCATGCGGGTGTGGCTCGACAATGACGCCCTGGCCGCCCGTGGGCTGACCGTCAGCGACGTGGAGTCCGCGCTCAGGGCTGAAAACGTCGAGCTACCCGGCGGCGCGGTGGAGTCACAGGATCGTCAGTTCATGGTGCGCCTGCCACGAAGCTTCTCGACCCCGGAGGACTTCCGCGCCCTGGTGCTCGATCGCGGCGACGGCGGCTATCTGGTGCGGCTGGCCGACGTGGCCCGGGTGGAACTCGGCACCGTGGAGGAGCGCTCGCTGTTTCGCGGCAACGGCCAGACGGTGGTGGGCCTTGGCATGGTCAAGCAGTCCACCGCCAACGTCATGGCGCTGTCCAAGGCGGTGCGCGCCGAAATGCAACGGCTGTCCCCTCGCCTGCCGGACGGCATGAGCCTGTCACTCAACTACGACGCCTCCACCTTCGTCTCCGGCGCCATTCGCGAGGTGGTCAGCACCCTGTTGATCGCCATCGGCCTGGTGGTGGTGGCGATCTTCGTGTTCCTCGGTAACCTGCGCACCACCCTGGTGCCGGCGGTCACCGTGCCGGTCACCCTGATCGGCACCTTCGCCGCCCTGGCGGCCATGGGCTTCACCATCAACCTGCTGACCCTGCTGGCGCTGGTGCTGGCCATCGGCCTGGTGGTGGACGACGCCATCGTGGTGCTAGAAAACATCCATCGACGCATGCACCTGTACGGCGAGACGCCGCTGGTGGCGGCCTTCCGCGGTGCCCGCCAGCTGGCCTTTGCGGTTATCGCCACCAGCCTTGTGCTGATCGCGGTGTTCGTGCCCCTGAGCTTTATCCAGGGCGACGTCGGCAAGCTGTTCACCGAGTTTGCCCTGACCCTGTCGGCGGCGGTGGCCATCTCCACCCTGCTGGCGCTGACCCTGACCCCGATGATGGCCTCCAAGATCCTGTCGCCAAGCCTTCACGAGGGGCGCCTGGCCCACTGGGTCGACGAGGGGCTGAACTGGGCCCAGGGGGTCTACCGGGCTTGCCTGGAGGTCGTGCTCAAGGCGCGCTGGCTGGTGGTAGCCTGCTTTGTGGCGATGCTGGCCGGGATCGCCTGGCTGTATCCTCAACTGCCGGCCGAGTACACCCCGCGGGAAGACCGCGGCACCTTCTTCGTCATCATCAGCGGCCCGCCCGGCGCCACCTTCTCCTATATGGAGGACTACATGGACGAGGTCGAGGCGCGGCTGTTGCCCCTGCGCGAGACCGGCGAGGTCGAACGGGTGCTGATCATCGCGCCCCAGGGGCGCGGCAACACCGAGAACTTCAACTCCGGTTTCGCCATCGTCGGCCTGTCGGACTGGGCCGAGCGCCGGCCCGCCTGGCCGATCATGAACGAGGTGCGCCAGTCACTGGCCGACCTGCCCGGCATCCGTGCCTTCCCGGTGATGCGCCAGGGCTTCGGCGGCGGCACCGAACAGGGCGTGCAGTTCGTGCTTGGCGGGGGCAGCTACGAGCAGCTGGTGACCTGGCGCGACGCCCTGATGGACCATATTCGCCAGACCAATCCGAGACTGTTGAACCTCGAGAGCGACTACGAGGAAAACCAGCCCCAGCTCAACGTCAATATCGACTACACCCGCGCCGCGGATCTCGGCGTCACCGTCAGCGAGATCGGCCGCACCCTGGAGACACTGCTGGGTGGCCGCACCGTGACCCGCTTCACCGACCAGGGCGAAGAATACGACGTCATCCTCGAAGGCGAGCGCGGCTCCACCCCCACGCCGAGTTCCCTGGACAACGTGCGGGTGCGCTCGGACCGCACCGGTGAGCTGATCCCGCTGTCTAGCCTGGTCACCGTCGAGGCCTTCGCCGGTCCCAGCCAGCTCAACCGCTACAACCGCCTGCGCGCGATCACCCTGCAGGCCGACCTTGCCGACGGCTACTCCATGGGCGAAGCGCTGGACTACCTCGAGAACGCCGTCAGTGAGGTGCTGCCGGCGGGCGTGCAGACCGACGTCAAGGGCGCGGCCCGGGACTATCGCGAGTCCACCGGCGCCACCACCTTCCTGCTGGTACTCGGCACCCTGGTGGTCTTCCTGGTGCTGGCGGCCCAGTTCGAGAGCTTCGTCCATCCGCTGGTGATCATGCTGACGGTACCCCTGGCCATCGGCGGGGCCCTGCTCGGCCTGTGGCTGACCGGTCAGTCGCTGAATATCTATAGCCAGGTGGGCCTGGTCATGCTGGTGGGGCTCGCCGCCAAGAACGGCATTCTGATCGTCGAGTTCGCCAACCAGCTCAGGGACGAAGGCACCGAGTTCCGCGAGGCGCTGATGCGTGCAGCCATGACCCGCCTGCGTCCCATCGTGATGACCTCGGTCACCACCATCGCCGGCAGCGTGCCCTTGATCCTGTCCAGCGGCGCCGGCGCCGAGACGCGCATCGTCATCGGCACCGTGATCTTCACCGGCGTCGCCGCCGCCACCTTCTTTACGCTGTTCGTGGTACCGGTGGCCTACGATCTGATGGCCCGGCGCACCGGCTCGCCCGGCGACGTGGCGCGCAAGCTGGAGCGAGAGATGGAACAGTCGCCGGACGCCCACTGAACCGTTGTCCTGGAAACCAGCGTTCTAAAAACCTGCGTTCTCCAGGCAGTCGGCCAGGGTCTCCAGCGCCGGGACACCCTGGACGTCGGTGGCGAGCCAGGGCACCCGCGGACGCGGCAGGTGGGCGAAGGTCGCATCGATACGCGCAAGGTAGGTCTCTTCCTGCACGCGACGGGCGGCAAGAAAGTCGCCGTCCGCCTCTACCGGCAGTACGCGGTTGACCAGGGTGGCGGCAACGGGAACCCCCGCCTCCTCCAGCGACGCCACGGCACGGGCGGTCTCGAGGATCGGCAGGCGCTCCGGCGTCAGCACGAATAGGAAGCCATTGTGACTTGCGTCCTGGATGCGCCGGCGGGCCTGGTGAAACAGCCGCCGTCGCGCCAGCAGGGTCTCGGCGATATCCCGGATGCGCGGGTCCTGATCCCGGGACGCTGCCTCGTCGTCCGACTCGAACGGCGAGGCCACGTCGCGCCGAGAGCCAGGCGTCAGATGGGCCAGCACCTTGCCCAGATGCTCGGACTTGCGGCTGTGGGCGAGCAAGCCGTCGGTCCAGGCGGCCATGGCCTCGGGCAGGCTCAACAAGCGCAGCGTATGACCGGTGGGCGCGGTGTCGAACAGCACCAGATCGTAGGGCAGGCTGTCGTCGGTCATCAGCCGCGACAGCCGCTCCAGCAGCGCCGCCTCCTGGGTCCCCGGCGACTGCCGCGACAGGCGCATCTGACGTTCCAGCTCATCCATCATGGCAGGCGCCGCATAGCGCCGCATCTGGGCGGTCACCCGCGCCAGATGCGCCTCGACCTCGCGATCAGGATCGATCTCCATGGCGTCCAGCCCGGGTAATAGCCGCCGCGGGGTATCCCCGAGTTCACTGGCAAAGACGTCGCCCAGGCTATGGGCGGGGTCGGTGGAGGCCACCAGCACGCGCTTGCCTCGGCGTGCCGCCAGCACGCCCAGCGCCGCCGACATCGAGGTCTTGCCGACGCCGCCCTTGCCACCGACCCACAGCCGGCGACGATCCAGCAGTTCCTTCATGGTCTTCCCTTGTCCATTCTGGCCCCTTGTCAGCCCTGCCCTTGTCAACCCAACCCTTGTCAGCCCTGCCCTTGTCAGCCCGGCACAGCGTTACCTCTTGTCCTGGGCACACACTGTCCCGGCGATTGTTGCTAAAGGGTGTCGTGATGGTCCTCCGCCGCCGGTTCAGCAGCAGCGGAAGTCGTCCAGCGGTGAGCGCTCCATGCCCATGCGCTGATGCCAGTCGTGGAACCGTTCCATCAACAGCGGCTGCAGCTCCAGGGTGTAGTAGCCCACCGGGTTGGGCATGCCCATCAGCTCCGAGAACACCAGCAGCATGAACAGGTCATCCTCGTCGCGCCGGGCGCGGGCGATGGCACCGCGATACGGCGCCGAGTAGGACTCCTCGGCGAAGTGGCGCGCCGACGACAACCAGCGACGCCACTTGGCCAGACCCTCGTCGTGATCGCTCACGGCGCCTCCCCGCGCACTTCATGACGCAGCCGCTTGAGCGCCGAGGCGCACTCCATCGCCACCAGCACCGAGGCGATCAGCACCACGATATCGAGCGCCAGCAGGAAGTAGTTGCCTGCGACGAAGAAGCTCTTGAGCTGGGCCAGCAGCGCCAGCACCGTGACGATCAGCAGGAACACCAGGGGAATCAGGGTGTAATAGACCGGGCGATGGTTGCGCATCAGCATCACCGTGACCACCAGCAGGGTCAGGCCGGCCAGCAGCTGGTTGGTGGTGCCGAACAGCGGCCAGATGATCAGGCCACCGGAACCGTCTGCCCCGGCGCCGAAGGCCAGCACCAGGCACGACAGCACCGCCAGCAGGGTCGCCACCGCCGGCTTCTTCATCCACGGCTGGTCGTAGATCTCACCCCACTCCTGGAAGATGTAGCGCTGCAGGCGCAGGCCGGTATCCATGGTGGTGCCGGCGAACAGTGCCGCCATCACCGTGAGCAGGGTCGCGGCGGTGGCCTGGGGCAGGCCGATGCCGTTGTGGATGATGAAGGCACCGCCCTCGACGAAGGCGTTGACCCCACCCTTGCCGAAGGCGTCGTACATGGCCTGCCAGTCGCCGAGGGTGGCGAAGCCTGCGGTGGCCGCCAGGATCGACCCCAGCGCCAGCATGCCCTCGCCCACCGCGCCGAAGTAGCCGACGAAGCGCACGTCGGTCTCGCGATCCAGCTGCTTGGAGGTGGTGCCGGAAGACACCAGACCATGGAAACCGGAAATCGCGCCGCAGGCGATGGTCACGAACAACAGCGGGAACAGCGACGGCGTGCCCTCGGGTACATCGCTGTTGAAGCCAGGCGCAACAATGTCCGGGTTCAACAGCGCCAGGGCGCCGTAAAGGATGATCAGGCCGATGAACAGCTGCAGGCCGTTGATGTAGTCGCGCGGCTGCAGCAGCATCCACACCGGCAGCAGCGAGGCGATGGCGGCATAGCCGAACAGCAGGAGGATCCAGACCGCCTGACCGGACAGCACGCCGACCTCGGTGGGCATCTGGATCGGCACCGTCGGCCCGATGCCGATCAGGGCGTAGAGCGCCACCACACCGATCACCGATACCAGGCCGAGGCCGATGATCCGGCGATAGATCAACTGACCGATGACCAGCGCCACCAGGATGGCGCCCCATACCGGGATGACCGCCGAGGGGAACTTCATCATCAGGCCGGCGATGACCACGGCAAAGACCGCGTTGACCATCAGCAGCAGCAGGAAGATCACGATCATGAAGATGCTGCGGGCGCGGGTGCCGACCACTTCCCCGGTGAGCGCGCCCACCGACTTGGCCTTGTTGCGCACGCTGGCCCAGATCGCGCCGGCGTCATGAACCCCGGCGAAGAAGATGGTGCCGAAGATGACCCACAAGAAGGCCGGTACCCAGCCCCAGATGACCGCGATGGCCGGGCCGACGATGGGTGCCGCTCCAGCCACCGAGGTGAAGTGGTGGCCCCACAGCACGTAGCGGTTGGTCGGCACGAAGTCGACGCCATCTTCGAACTCGTGGGCGGGGGTGACGAAGTCCCTGGACAGCTTCAAGATCTTCTCGGCGATGAACTTCGAGTAGATGAAGTACCCGAGGGCCATGGCGGCCAACCCCAGGACCAACACGATGACTGCACTCATGAGCGACTCCCTTGCGGCAGGTTATTGGTAACGGCCTTGCGTCGAGGATCCCTTCCTGAAAGCACAGCACCCGTAGCCACCAGGCTCTCCTCGACGTCCTACCCCCCTGCTTAACAGCTTTGTTTTTATTGGAAAAACAGCATCCTGGATATCCGCCAGAATGTGGACCGAGATCAACTATCGTTGCTGGATCTGTCGTTGCTGGGCCTGGCGCTGCTGGACCTGGCCTGGGGCTCGCCCGGCCCTGGCCAGAAGAAGGGATTGTGGGCCACCTCCCAGAGGTGCCCGTCTGGGTCGGCAAAGTAGCCTGAGTAGCCGCCCCAGAAGGCCTTCTGCCCCGGCTTGAGCAGGTTCCCGCCCGCTCGCCTGGCCTGGATCAGCACCGCATCCACCTCATCGGGGTCCTCGGCCATGTAGGCCAGGGTCACGCCACGAAAGCCCTCGCCTCCGGCGTTGACCATCAGGTCATCGGCCAGATCGTGCCAGCCATACAAGGCAAGCCAGGTCCCCTGCAGCGAGAAAAAAGCGATCCTGGGGGCGCTGTCCTCCAGACGCGGCCAGCCAAGTCCCTGTTGATAGAAGTCGATGGCCCGTTCGAGCGAGTGAACACCGAGGGTGATCATTCCGATACGCGGCTTGGGCGCGCGGGGTTCGACCTTTGCCATCTGGCCCTCCTGACGCTTTGGCGTACGACAGCTATTGCTGAGAGCCTAGACGGGAAAACTCTGATGCTGGAGATACAAAAAACCCGCCGTGTCGAAACGACACAGCGGGTATCAAGGTGGTTAAGCTTTTTCGTCGGATGCGTAGGCGATCGTCAGGTGTCGCGATCCTGTGGGTCTGAGGCACGCGCGCACTGACCGGGGTCTAGTCTAGCCTGGCTAGAATTGACCTGGCCTCGCCTCGCACCCGCCGTCGACAATCGCAGGCACCTTTCAGACAAGCCTCGGGCTTTCTTCGGAAGGTCGGCGAGCACCGGCACTTTTCGCGCAAGCCTTCCGCTTTATCCTTGGCCTTCGACAACCAGCTTATAGTCCAGGGTCGGATTCAGCGGGCAGGAGTAGACGTATTCACCGGGTTCCAGGCTGACGGCGAAATCCCCGGTCTGGCCGGTGCCGAGGCCACCGCCGGATACGCTGGGTAGCCGAGCGCGGTTGAGCAGGCCGTCGCCACGCAGCCAGAAACCCAGGTCATAGGGCACGCCCTCGTTCTTGACCCGGAACACATAGTCTCCGGCGGGCACTTTCAGCACCCTGGCCTCTGCCAGCCGCGCCTCACCGGTGTCGTCGTTGAAGGCCTCGCAGTCAGCCTTGCTCTGCGGGTGAATGCCGTGATCGGTGCCGTTCTCGCTTTCCAGGAACTGACAGCCGACCTGGGTCAACTCGATGACGGTTGCCTGACCGGAGGACGTGTCGGCTGCCTGGGCTTGCTGTGAATGGGCCGGCGCGACCCAGCCCAGTGCCCCCACCAGGCCGAAGGCCAGGGCCCAGCTCGCCCACCCCACCGTCTGGCCTTTCTCTCCATCCGCTTGCATGTTCGCCACCCTCCTTTGCATGATGATGCCTGGTCTGGTCATGGCGCCGACATTGCTGTGTTCACACCTGTATCTATCGCTACGTTAGAAGCAAGGTCGGGGCCTACCTGTCGTTGTCGCTATCGTTACGTCAGGCCTTACGACCGAGTGCAAGGACGGCAAAGCGTTGGCGTCGAACACGGAAGATCGGCCGCCATGGATGCCACAGCGACTATGCTGAGAAAATCCCGTCACGCTGCATCGCGACGTGAGTCCCGCCGTCCCCGACAAGGAGATTCAAGATGCTCGAGCAGATTCCCCACCCGGCCGAACACGTGGTCGCCATCCGCGCCGGCGGTACCGTGACCGCGCAGGAACTCCAGCAAGCCATCGATCTGATCGAAATGACCAAGAAGCGCTGCCCCAAGGTCAGCCTGGTGGCGGAACTCGATAACCTGCGATGGATGACCCTGACCGCGCTGCTACGTGACCTGGGCTATGGCCTGACCCAGATCGGCGAGCTTGACCACTACCATCGCGCCGCGGTGATCACCGACAAGGAGTGGATCAAGCACATCGCCCATCTCGAGGACAAGCTGGTCAGGAAGATCGAGATCCGCACCTTCTCCCACAAGGAGCACAGCGCGGCCATGGAGTGGGTGGCCGAACTGCCCGAAGCAGCCACCGATGACGCCGATGAAGAGCCCGAGCAAAAGGGCTACCACGGGGCCTGACGCACATCAGGCGCGAGCGGCTCAGTCGGATGCCTTGTCGCCGGTCTCGACGCCTGCCCCGACACCCGTATCGGCGGCTGTCGTGGCACCCGCCGTGCCACCTTCCCTGCGGCGCAGCAGGTGGGGGCCGAGCTGGTCGATGGCGGTTACCCCGAGCAGCGCCATGTTGCGCTCGATCTCCTCGCTCATCAGACGAATGGCGTGGGCGACCCCTGCCCCTCCGGCGACGCTCGCCGCATAGTTGAAGGGCCGGCCGACAAACACGAAGTCGGCCCCCAGCGCCAGCGCCTTGAGCACCTGGCCGCCGCGGCGAAAGCCCCCATCGATCATCACCGGAACCTTGCCCTCCACCGCCTTCACCACCTCGGGCAGCATGGTCATAGGCGCCACCGTAGCGTCGAGCTGGCGGCCGCCGTGGTTGGACACGATAAGACCGTCGGCGCCCGCCTGGCAGGCCCGGCGCGCGTCGTCGGGATGCAGGATCCCCTTGACCACCAGCTGGCCGGGAAAGCGCGAGCGCACGTGCTCGAGGGTCGACCAGTCCAGGTGACGCCGGCCGGCGAAGTCGCGGGCGGCATGCTTCGCCAGCACCGGCACCCCGCGCGTCGCCGCGTTGTTCTCGAAGTGGGGAACGCCATGACGCAGCAGGGTGCGCAGGAAGGTACCGGTGAGCCAGCGCGGACGTGTCAGTCCATCCCAGGCCAGCCGCGCGCTCGGCTTCAAGGGGCTCGAAAAGCCCGAGCGACGATGGTTTTCCGGGTTGGGCGGCACCGGGTAGTCGACGGTGATGACCAGACGCTTGTAGCCGGCCTGGATGACCCGCTCAAGCAGGGCGTCGATGCCCTCCAGGGTGCCGGGCAGGTAGGCCTGGAACCAGTCCGCGCCGGTGGCCTCGGCGAGTTCTTCCATGGGTATCAACGAGGATGCGCTGACGATCATCGGGATCTCGGCACGCTGGGCCTGTTCGGCCAGCACCATGTCGCCCCGGTAGGCGGTCAGCGCGCTGATACCCATGGGAGCGATACCGAAGGGCTGCGAGAACCGCTGCCCCAGCAGCTCCACCTCGGTGGAAATCGACGACACATTGACCAGCGCCCTGGGCAGCCAGTGCACTTCATTGAAGGCCTCGCGACCAGCCCTTGCCGTCTCGCCCTCCTCGGCCACGCTGGCGACATAGCCGAACAGGGGCCGCGGCAGGTGGCGACGCGCCGCCCGCTCGAAGTCGTCCAGACTCAGGATGCGCTCGAGACGTCGCTTCATGATGCCCTCCCTGCTCGCCAGGACGCCTCGTTGACGGCGTTGACCGGGCCTTCGCCGACCAGCGCGCCAATCAGGTTGTCCACCGCGCGCCGTGCCATGGCAGCACGGGTCTCGTGGGTGGCCGAACCGATATGCGGCAGCACCACCACATTGTCCATGCGCGCGAGCGGCGAGTCGGCGTCCAGCGGCTCCTGGGTGAAGACGTCGAGCCCGGCGGCGCGGATGGTGCCCTGTTCCAGCGCCTCGATCAGCGCCTTCTCGTCGACGACCTTGCCCCGGGCGATGTTGATCAGCGCGGCGGAGGGCTTCATCCGGGCAAGGGCGTCGGCGTCGATCAGGTGATGGGTGTCATCGCTGTAGGGCACCGCCAGACAGACGATGTCGGCACGCGCGAGCAGCTCGTCCAGGGTGCAGTGTTCGGCGCCGAGGTGTTGCTCGAGCTCAGGCTTCGGCGCCCGCGCGGTGTACAGCACCGACATGCCGAAGCCCAGCGCGCCGCGCCTGGCGATCGCCGCGCCGATACGCCCTGCGCCGACGATGCCCAGTGTCTTGCCGTGCACGTCGTGACCAAACTGGTCGGGCCCGACATGGGACGTCCAGCGTCCTTCACGCACCATGCAGGACAGCTCCACCAACCGCCGCTGGGTCGCCATGATCAGGGCAAAGGCGGTGTCTGCGGTGGTCTCGGTAAGCACGTCCGGGGTATTGCACAGCAGGATGCCCCGACGATTCATCGCCTCGAGCGGCAGTTGGTCGTAGCCTACCGAGATGGTCGACACCACCTCGAGATGAGGCGAGCGCTCGAGCATCGCCTCATCGAGTTCGAGCTTGCCGCCGATCAGACCGTGGGCGCTGGCCATCGCTGCCTCGAAGGCCTCGCGATTGCCCTCGTTCAGATCCTCGAAATAGTCCACCTGCCCCACCTCGTTCAAGGCCGCGAGTTCCTCCTCGCCCAGCCGCCTCAGGGCGACGATACGAGGCGCCTGCCCACGATCGCGGGCAGCGGGTGCTTTATCCATGTTGTTCCTCCTTGAGTCCCGGCATGGCGAAGTCTCGCTCTTCCAGCGCCGCGATCAGCTCCTGGCGACGCCCTGCGGCCAGTTCAATCAAGGGCGGGCGTAGCGTCGCCCAGGACGCCTGTCCCGAAAAATGTGCGGTAGCCGCCTTCATCGCCGGTATCAGCGGGTAGCGCTCGAATAGATCGCGCATGGCGTTCAGCCCTGCCTGGCGTTCATCGGCCTCGGCTGTCAGCCAGTCGGCGGCAAGCCCGGCGATGGCCGCCGGATTGACGTTGGCGGTGGCACTGATGCAGCCCGCTCCCCCGCCGCGCAGCGTATCCAGCAGAAAACGCTCGCTGCCGGCGTACACCGCAAAGCCGTCGGCGCCGAAGGCGTCGATCAGTGCCTGGGTGTTGGCGAAGTCGCCACCGCTGTCCTTGATCCCCGCGACCATCTCGGGGAAGGCCTCGCGCAGACGTGCGATCAGCTCGATCGACAGCGGCACCTGGGCCACCGGCGGAATATGGTAGAGATACAGCCGCAGGCGCGCATCGCCTACCCGCTCGATGACCTCGGAATAGTAGCGATAGAGGCCCTCGTCGCTGACGCCCTTGTAGTAGAACGGCGGCAGCATCAGCACTCCGGCCGCGCCCATGTCTACCGCGTCGCGGGTCAGCGTGACCGTATCGTCGATGGCGCAGTGGCCGGTGCCCGGCATCAGCCGTGAGGGATCGATGCCCGCCTGCCCCAGTTGTGAGAGCAGCTCGCGCTTCTCGCCAAGGGTCAAGGAGTTGGCCTCGGAGTTGGTGCCGAACACCGCGAGTCCGACCCCGTGGGAGTCAAGCCAGCGGCAGTGGGAAATGAAGCGCTCGGTATCGACGGCGAGATCCGACGTGAAGGGGGTGATCACCGGCGACCAGGCGTCGCCGGCATGGGCCAGGTTGGTGGCTGTCATGATGCGATTTCCTTGAATGGGGTGGAGCGCTCGATCGAGGTCGGGCCCCGCCCGACCAGCGTCCGACGACGACGGGTCACGACCATGGCTCGCTGGCGTAGCGCTCCAGCGCCTCGCTATCGAAGTTGAAGCCAAGGCCCGGGGCGCTCGGCAGCAGCAGGTTGCCGTCGGAGAACTGAAGCTGGGTGTCGATCAGCCGGCGGAAGTTGAGGACCTGGTCATCGGCGAAGAACTCCACCATGCGCGCGTTGGGCGCCGAGGCCACCAGGTGCACGTGCAGGTCGTGGAACCAGTGGGGATAGACCTCGACCCCGTAGCTCGCCGCCGTGGCGGTGATGCGGCGAAATTCGGTGATGCCACCGCACACCGCAGCGTCGGTCTGCAGGATCATCGCCGCCTCCTTGTCCAGCAGCTCCTTGAAGCGCCAGCGTCCGGCCTCGATCTCGCCGGTGGCGACCGGCACCGGGGTACGCTCGGCCAGACGGCGGTGGTTGTCGATGTCGTCGGGGCTGAACGGCTCCTCGATCCAGAACGGCGAGTACGCTTCGGCCATGCGCATGAACTCGAGCGCAGATGGCAGGTCGCGCCAGGCGTTGTTGGCATCCATCATCACCGCCACATGGGGGCCGACCGCCTCGCGCACCGCCGCCAGTCGCGCCTCCTCCCCGGCCAGGTCCTCGCGGCCCACCTTCAGCTTCACCGCCTTGAAGCCCTGCGCGACGTAGCCGGCCATTTCCTCGCCCAGCATCTCCGGCGTCTTGCCGTCGAGGTAGTAGCCGCCACTGGCGTAGGCCGGGACGCTGTCGCTGTCACTCGCCCCCAGGTACTTGTACAGCGGCAGCCCCGCCGCCCGGGCGTTGCGATCCCACAGGGCGGTGTCGAGAATGCTGATGGCCCGCATCACCGAGCCGCAGCGACCATGCAGCAGAGACTCCTGATACATGGCCTGCCACAGGCCTTCGGTGGCGTGGGCATCGGCCCCCAGCAGTACTGGCCTCAGCAGCTCACGAACCGCCTGTGATACCAGCAGACCGGCATTGTTGCCGCCGTAGCAGAAGCCGATCCCGACCACGCCGTCGTCGCCTTCGACCTCCACCAGGGCGTAGTCGCGCTTGAACACCTGACGATTGGAGAAGCTGGTGGGATGGTCCAGCGGAACACTGATGGTGCGGGCACGGACGTCGCTGATACGCGTCATGGTGGGCTCCTTTCAAGATATTGTTGTGGTTGTCGCTAGCATGGTTGCTGGCGTTGATGAAGCGCTGTCACCGCTATTGAAGCGGTGACAGCGCCTCGATCAGCCGGTGCGTGCCCCGCGCCGCAACGAGCTTCGCAGCCAGCGGAAGACCGGCGTGGCCTGGAGGATCGACAGCACCGCGATGCCGAGCAGCACCATGGCGATGGGGCTTTCGACGAAGATCATCGGGCTGTTCTGGCCGATCAGCATCGACTGCTGGAAGCTGGTTTCCATCACCGGCCCCAGGATCAAACCGATGACCATCGGCGCCGGTGAGATGCCGGCCTTGTTCATCCAGTAGCCGAACAGGCCGAAGCCGAGCATCAGCCCCACCTCGAACAGACTGTTGTTGATGGCGAAGGCGCCGATCACGCACAGGGTGATGATGGCGCAGGCGACGAAGCTGTCCGGCACCTTGGTCACCCCGACGCACAGCCGGGTGAACATCAGCCCCACCGCCAGCAGGCCGACATTGGCGAAGATCACCGCCCAGATCAGGGTGTAGGTGACATCGCCATAGTCGGTGAGCAGGTTGGGGCCTGGCAGGATGCCCTGGACCATCAGCGCTCCCAGCAGGATGGCGGTGGACGAGCTGCCGGGAATGCCGAGGGCGATGGTCGGAATCAGGGCGCCGCCGACCACCGCGTTGTTGGCGGCCTCGGGGGCGGCGACGCCGGCGATGTCGCCCTTGCCAAAGCGGCTCTTGTCCTTGGCAAAGCGCTTGGCTTCGTTGTAGGCAAACCAGCTCGCGGTGTCGCCGCCGGTGCCGGGGATCAGGCCGGTGACGATACCGATGCCGCCGGAGCGCAGGATGTTGGGCATCAGCGTGCGCAGCTCTTTCAGCCGCGGCACCAGCCGATCGGTGATCTTGCTGGCCACCTTGTCGCTGTCGTGGGCGTTTTCGATCAGGATCAACGCCTGGGGAATCGAGAACAGCCCGATCAGCGCCACCGTGAATTCGATGCCGGAAAACAGGTTGATGTTGCCGAAGGTCATGCGCGGTGTGCCGGTGATCAGGTCCATGCCCACGGTGCTGAGCAACAGCCCCATGATGCCGGACAGCAACCCGCTGACGATGGAGCCCTGGGACAGCGAGCCGATGATGGTGATGCCCAGCACGGCGATGGCGAACAGCTCCACCGGGCCGAACTTCAACAC
Organism: Halomonas sp. OfavH-34-E; assembly: GCF_024124525.1. NCBI lineage: Bacteria > Pseudomonadati > Pseudomonadota > Gammaproteobacteria > Oceanospirillales > Halomonadaceae > Halomonas > Halomonas sp. OfavH-34-E. Next base: position 204,556 of record NZ_JAMXRY010000001.1, read on the forward strand.
CAGCACCCCCAGCAACGGTGCGGCGGTCAGCAGGGCGATACCGCTCATCAGGCCGCCAAAGAAGGAGGCGAACAGCGACACCCCCAGCGCCTTGCCCGCCTGGCCCTGCTGGGACAGCGGAAAGCCGTCGAGCACCGTGGCCGCCGCCGAGGGCGTGCCTGGGGTCCGCAGCAGGATGGCGGCGATGGAGCCGCCGTAGGAGGCGCCGACGTACAGCGAGGCCAGCATGCTGAGCCCCGTCGCCGGGTCCATGGTAAAGGTCAGCGGCAACAGCAACGCCAGCGCCATGGTGGCGGACAGCCCCGGCATGGCGCCGACGAACAGCCCCAGCAGGGTGCCGCCGAGGATCAGCGCAATATTGGTGAAGGTGAGCACGTTGCTCAGCCCCACCATCACAAGCGAGTCGTTCATAGGGTCAGGCTCCAGGTTCGCGCGGGTGCAATGACGACCTCAGCGAAGCCGATCGGTGTGGCGAAGCGCACGACAGGACTTAAAACAGCGGTGGCAACAGCGGCACGGGCAGGCCCAGAAAGCCGATGAACACCAGGCAGACCACGGTGATCAGGCCGGCGATGCCGATCAGGCTGAAACGCAGTGACACATGGCGCACCAGCCACAGTGAAAGGCCCATGAAGGCCGCCGTGGCGACTACATAGCCGAGCCAGGAGATGCTGTAGATGTAGACGGCGGCGAATACGAACACCGCCATCGCCTTGAGCGGCCTGGCGGGCGGCGCGGGCGCGCTATCGCCTTCGGTGAGTTCGCCCTCGGCCAGCTGACTGCCCTCGAGGGTGGGCGCGGCGCTCGAAGAGGCCTGGGCCCGCGCGCGGGAATGCGCGGTCAACTCCTGCACGATCATGGCGATGGCGAACAGTCCCACCACCACCGCGTAGATCAGCGGCATCCGCGCCGCGGCGTCGGGATAGCCCAGCGAGGTGACCCCGAACAGCGTGGCCACCCCCAGGGCGAAAAGGCCAAACAGCAGGCGACTGAGTTTCATCAGTATGACTCCCTCGGTCGCTTGCCGACGGGCCAGGCCCGTCGGCAAGCGCACCGATCAACCGTTGATCTCGTCCTTCACGCTGGCCCAGATCTCCTCGAACTGGCCTTCCATGTCCTCGATCATCTGGCGATAGTCGTCGCCGGTCTGGATATCGAGGTTCATGGCCCGCTCCTCGGCGACCTTCTTGAACTCCTCGTTGGTCTTGAGTGCCTCGAAGGCGTCGATCAGCTGCTGGCGCGCCTCATCGGGGATGCCGGCCGGTGCGCTGTAGCCACGTGAGGAGCCGGCCACCACCTCGATGCCCTTCTCGCTCAGGGTCGGCACGTCGGGCAGCATCGACAGGCGCTCGCGGGCAAACACCGCCAGCGGCCTCAGGCTGCCGGACTGAATGTGCCCGTAGACGTTGCCCAGGTTGTTGAAGCTGGCGTCGATCTGCCCGCCCATGGCGGCGGTGGCCGAAGGTCCGTCACCCTGGAACGGCACCTTCTGGAAGCTGATCCCCGAGGCCTGCTCGATCAGGATGGTGGAGAAGAAGTCGTCACCGCCCACGCCGGAGTTGCCCACGGTGATGGTGCCCGGGTTCTCTTCGGCGGCGGCCAGGAACTCCTCCACCGTCTCGTAGGGGCTCTCCGCCGGGACCACGATGATGCCCGGGTCGGTCACCACATTGGCGATCGGGGTCAGCTCGTCCACCGAGTAGGTGATGGTGTCGTTCATGATGTAGTTGGTCATCAGCATCGGCGTATTGGTGATGCTGATGGTGGTGCCGTCGGCCTCGGTCTGCTTGGCCAGACGGGTCCAGGCGATGGCGCCGGTAGCCCCCGGCAGGTACTCGTTGACGAAGTCCACTCCCAGCGACTCGCGCAGGAACGGCTGGGTCAGCTGGGCCAGGGCGTCACTGCCCCCGCCGGCCTTGAATCCCTGCAGCACCTTGATCTCGTCGCCGGCGGAGTACTCCGCCATGGCGGCGCCGGGCAGAAGCAGGGTCGACAGAAGGATGGCGGCGTAAGCTCCACGATGTTTCATGGCTGCACCTCTTGTGCGGTTGTCGTTGTCTTTATCGTTGTCTTGCACTGGTACGTGCGACGGGCGCGGTCATCGCGCACCTGCTCAGGCGCTGTCTTCGAGCGCTGGGCCCTGTCTCAGGACGCTGGGGCGCTGTCTTGGGGCGCTGAGTCGGGGCGAAGGCGCCGGGCACGTCGTGACTGCCAGATTCAACGTAGACGGTCGCCAATAAAATTGTCAATAATCTTGTTAACCATCTTTTCTCGTCCTAACCTAGCTAGCGAACCACGACGCAACGCCCTCCTGCGAAGGGGCTGTTCGGCGCCAGCGCTAAAGATACGAGGACCGATCGATGAGCCAGGACTCAGACAACAACCACAACAACGCCACCCGGGGCATGTCCAACCGCCTGACCAACTACGGTGACGCCGACTTTTCGCTGTTTCTGCGCAAGGCGTTCATCAAGGGCATGGGCTATACCGACGATGCGCTGTCGCGGCCGGTGATCGGCATCGCCAACACCTACAGTGGCTACAACGCCTGTCACGGCAACGTGCCGGGGCTGGTCGAGAGCGTGAAACGAGGGGTGATGCTGGCCGGCGGGCTGCCGGTGGAGTTCCCCACCATCACCCTGCACGAGTCCTTCGCCCACCCCACCAGCATGTACCTGAGAAACCTGATGGCACTGGACACCGAGGAGATGATCCGTGCCCAGCCGATGGATGCGGTGGTGGTGATCGGCGGCTGTGACAAGACAGTGCCGGCCCAGCTGATGGCGGCGGCCAGCGCCGATATACCCACCGTCCAGCTGGTCACCGGGCCCATGCTGTCGGGCTCCCATCGCGGCACCCGGGTCGGCGCCTGTACCGACTGCCGTCGCTACTGGGCGGCCTACCGCGGCCAGGACATCGACGACGCCGAGATCAGCGAGGTCAACGACAAGCTGGTGCCTACCGTGGGTACCTGTTCGGTGATGGGCACCGCCAGCACCATGGCCTGCCTGGCCGAGACCCTGGGTATCATGCTGCCCAACAGCGCCACCGCGCCGGCGGTCTACGCCGACCGCCAGCGCATCGCCGAGCAGTCCGGGACCGAGGCGGTACGGCTGGCCCGTGACGGGGTCACGCCCTCCCAGATCCTGACCCCCAAGGCCTTTGAAAATGCCCTGCGGGTGCTGCTGTCACTGGGAGGGTCGACCAACGGTCTGATCCACCTGACCGCCATCGCCGGTCGGCTGGGCATCGACATCGACCTGGACGCCTTCGATCGCATGAGCCGCGAGACGCCGGTGCTGGTCGACCTCAAGCCCTCCGGCGAGGGCTACATGGAGGATCTGCATCGCGCCGGCGGCCTGCCGACGCTGCTGCGAGAGCTGAAGCCCCTGCTGCACCTGGACACCATGACGATCAATGGTCGCACCCTGGGCGAGAACATCGACGCGGCGGTGCATCTGGTCGAGCAGCCAGTGGTGCGCCCACGCTCCCGCCCTGTCTACGCACAAGGCGGTATCGCCGTGCTGCGCGGCAACCTGGCCCCGGCCGGCGCCATCATCAAGCAGTCGGCGGCGTCTGCGGAGCTGATGCAGCATCGCGGACGGGCGGTGGTCTTTCATTCGCTGGAGGATCTGGCGACGCGCATCGACGATCCGGACCTGGACGTCAACGCCGACGACGTCCTGGTGCTGGCCAACATCGGCCCCAAGGGTGCTCCGGGCATGCCCGAGGCCGGATACATTCCGATCCCGAAGAAGCTCGCCACCCAGGGCGTCAAGGACATGGTGCGCATCTCGGACGGACGCATGAGCGGCACCGCCGCCGGCACCATCGTGCTGCACGTATCGCCGGAGGCCGCCGAAGGAGGGACGCTGGGCCTGGTGCGCGACGGCGACATCATCGAACTCGACGTCTCTGCCAACCGTATTTCGCTGGAGGTGGACGAGCAGACCCTGGAGAGCCGCCGCCAGCAGACCACGGCCCCGCCGCGTGAGCAGCCACCGATGCTCGGCTATCGTCGGCTGTTCATGGAGCAGATCCTGCAGGCCGACCAGGGCTGTGACTTCAAGGTGTGCCGCCCCGAGTCCCACTGTCGCGTGCCGACCCAGGAGTGAGGAAAGTCATTCGAGCCGATGAAGGCGGTGAGCGCTATTGATAGACTGGAGTCGGCGACGGGACCGTCTCGTCGCCGCTTCACCATCGTGATCGCAGAGGATGCGAGATGAGCCAGGTCAGCGTGCAGGACCCTTCCAACAGCACCCGTCGTCCCAGCGCCACCAGAGTGGCGGAGGACATCGTCGGCAGTGTCGAGGAGGACATCGTGCTGGGGCGTCTGCACCCCAGGGAGCGGCTGGTCGAGGAGGACCTGATCGAGCGCTTCGACTGCAAGCGCCACGTGGTGCGTCAGGCGCTGTTCCAGCTCGAGAGCATCGGCCTGGTCGAACGCATCAGGAACCGCGGCGCCTTCGTCAAGGCCTACACGCCCGAAGAGGTCGAGCAGCTCTACGCCATGCGTGAGATCCTCGAACTCGCCGGTGTCGACGCCCTGCCACTACCGGCGCCGGAGCCGTGGCTGAGCGAACTGGAGGACATCCATCAGCGCTACAGCGCTGCCGTGGACGCCCATGATCTGCGACGGGTATTCCACCTCAATATCGCCTTTCACCGCACCCTGTTCGCGGCGACCGGCAATCCCTACCTCTACGAAACCATCAACGAGTTCGCCCAGAAGGCCCACGGCATTCGTTTTATCGCCATCGCCGACAGCCACAGCCTGTCCCGCGCGCGCCACGAGCATCAGGCGATGATCGAGGCGATCCGCCAACAGGACCGCCACGCACTGCGCGAGCTATGCCGGCAGCACCTGCTGCCCTCCAAGAATCGCTACCTCGAGCTGCATCCTTCCAATCGCTAGGCGCTAACATCCGTCGCAGGCATCCCTTGAAGGCGCCCCTGGCAGGCGCCCCTGGCGACCTCCGGGAACTGACGCGCCATTCGCCTCTTCCAGCGCTTCCTGGGCGAGCCATCAGCGAGCCATCAGCCTTGCTCGCAGGCGCCCTTGGCGACCTCCCAGGACTGACGGATATGATCTTCGAGAAGGTAGCGGGCATCGTGGATACGCCGGTCCAGCGCCAGCTCGACCAGCTCGCCGTGCTGGGCATCGAGGCGGTCACGAATCTCCGGGTTGCCCGGTGCCAGACGACGATAGCGATCGAACTGATCGTGCAACTGCTCGATGAAGCGCAACAGCCAGTGTGAACCACAGGGCGCCAGCAGGGTGCGGTGAAAACGCTGGTGGGCCTGCTCCCACTGTTCGATCTCGCCCTGGGCCTTGTTGGCCCGCGACAGACGATGGCTGGCGGCCAGCAACTGCGACTCCCACTCGGCGTCACCCTCCTGGAAGGCCTGGGTCAGCGCCATGCACTCCAGCTGCATACGTAGCCGAGAGATATCCTCGAGTTCTTCCGCCGACAGCGGCGGCACCCGGAAGCCGCGCTGATTGTGCTGCTCCAGCAGGCCGTAGGCGGCCAACCGGTTGAGCGCCTCCCGCAGCGGGCTCAGCCCCACCTCGTAGCGCTCTTTCAGCGCGCTGATGGCGAGCTTCTCCCCCGCCGCGAAACGCCCACGGATCAGGTCCTGCTTCAGCGCACTGAACACCTGGCTCGCCGCCGTTTCGCCGCTCGCCGCCACCTCGGCTGGTTGGGAATTGATCATGACAACACTCGCAAATAACAGGCTTGCAGAGTACGTCGGCAATTGACGTTCGCCAAGCGCTGGGCCATAGTTTTTCCAAAATATCGATATTAACTACAGTAGACGATATTTCTTACAACGATCGAGATATTTCTTCCACAAGGGTCGATATCTCTGACAAAACAGGCCCTGACACAGAATGCCCCGACACAGAAAGCCCTGACCCAACAGGGCGGAGCCTGTCCCCTTCACCACAACAACAGCAACGGAACACGCCCATGTCCCAAGACGCTTCCCCTTCGACAGCGCCCGCTGTCTCGCTGTCTGGCCCTCGCCATCTGATTCTGCTCATCGCCGCCATCGGCAGTCTGCTGGTCGGCATCATGGGTCTTGGCATTCCCACCGCGGTGGCGCTGATCGTTGCCGGCGCCATCGCCATGACGCTATGCCTTGCCTGGGGGATCGCCTGGTCCCGCCTTGAAAGTGATCTGCTCAAGGGCATCCAGGCCATGCTGGTGCCCATTCTGATCCTGATGAGCGTCGGCATGATGGTGGGGGTATGGATGCTTTCCGGCACCATTCCTGCCATGGTCACCCTGGGCCTCGAGTCGCTGACGCCGGGGCTCTTTCTGGTCGTGGCCTGCCTGTCATGCTCGCTGATGTCGGTCATGGCCGGGACCTCCTGGGGCACCCTCAGCACCATCGGCGTGGCACTGATGGGGGTCGCGCTGGGACTCGGCATTCCCCCGGCCTACGCCGCCGGTGCCATCGTCACCGGCACCTTCTTCGGCGACAAGCTGTCGCCGCTGTCGGATACCACGGTGATGGCCTCGGCGGTATGCGAGGTCAATATCATCACCCACATCCGCCATATGCTGTATTCGACCCTGCCGGCCTACCTGATCGCCCTGGTGGTCTACGCCTGGCTCGGCAGCGACGTCGCCACCTCCGGGGCGACCCTCGCCGGTGACGGCATGTCGACCCAGACCCAGGCGATCATCGACACCCTGGCCGCCACCTTCAGCGACAATCTGCTGACCCTGTTGCCGCCCCTGGTGGTGTTCGGCTGCATCCTGGCCAAGAAGCCGGTGCTGCCCGCCTTCATGCTCGGCATCGTCAGCGCGGCGCTGATCGCGGTGGTGCTCCAGGGCGCGAGCCTTTCCGAGATCGGTTCTGCCATGAACGCAGGCTTCGTCGCCGATACCGGGGTCGCCATGGTCGACAAGATGCTGTCCCGGGGTGGCCTGCAGGGCATGATGTCCACCGTGGCGGTGCTGATCGCCGCCGCCGTATTGGGGGCCCCGTTCAAGAGTGCCGGCACCCTGGACGCCGCCATCGCCTACCTGGCCCGACGCCACGCCGGACGGCGCCAGGTGCTCGGTGGCTCCATGGCGCTGCATAGCCTGGCCTTTCTGCTGACCGGCAGCTACTACGTGACCTTCTCGCTGCTTGGTCCGCTGCTGCGCCCGCTGGTCGCCAGCAGTGGCAGCCCGACCAGGAACCTCTCACGTATCCTCGAGGACACCGGCACAACCCTGTCGCCGCTGGTGCCCTGGGGCGTCACCGGCGCCTTCACCGCCGCCACCCTGGGGGTCGCCACCGCCGACTTCTTCGTCTACGCCATCCTCTGCTACGGCGCCATCGCCTTCTCGTTGCTCTATGTACTCACCGGCCTGACCCTGGGTCATGGCAGCGACGAGCGCCAGCCGGCCGGCTCCGCCTCCGGGGCCTGATATTCCGCCAGGGCCTGCGTCACTGCTGGATCGCGGCCACGATGAACATCACACCCGCCATCATACTCGGGGCCCGCCTTGCCGGGCCCCGAACCGTTGGATCGCTCTTCAGGGGATTGACGGCCTTTCGAGGGCGCGGCATAGTCGGGTCATAAAATCGATTTTTAACACCAATAACGATTGATCCGATCCAGCTTGGATCAGCGACCTCGAGTCAGCCACCTTGAAGAGAGACGCCATGTCTTCCCAGCGCGCGAACCCCAGCTCCCTGTCCACTCCCTACCCCGATGCCACGCCCTACCCGTCCCGGCGCAGCCCGACCTATTCTCGCGATGGCATGGTGGCGGCGTCCCAGCCCCAGGCCGCGCAGATCGGCCGCGATATGCTCGCCCGCGGCGGCAACGCGGTGGACGC